>DNOQ01000257.1:19095-22892 GCA_003501665.1 Bacteroidales bacterium
ACCCTCTATGAAGAAAAGATAAACAGGGTTTCAGGTCCAGACGAAAACGGGGCCGAGCTCGGATTCATTATTATGAAAATGAAATCGGGTAATAATGTTGAATACAATTTCGTCGATCATAATAACGGTTTTTCAGATTTTGAAATACAAGTTACAGTTAATAAACATATCATGAGAAAGTTAATTATCGATAAGACGACAAATTCGCCAAAGGTGATTTTCGATCCTGAAAGGAATATTTTCGAAATTTCAGGAGAATCCAGACCTCCCGATGTAGCCGGTTTTTATTCTGAGATACTAAACTGGTTTGATGATTATTCTTCCTTTCTCAGCAAAACCGGCGGGACAGGGGACGCGGTTGTTTTCAATCTCGATTTTGAATATTTTAATTCTTCTTCGGCAAAATATATTCTTGATTTCTGCAAACAGATAGCAGCTTTGCGGTCGAAAGGCGGGGATATACTGGTTAAATGGCATTACGAAAAAGATGATGCTGATATGCTTGAATCGGGCAGGGAGATGGCGAGAATTGCAAAGATCCCGTTTGAATACAACCTGAAAGACATGGATTAAGTAAAGGGCTTATCTGACAGCTTGTTTATAAATGGACCTGCAAACTGAAGAGAAGGAAATAAAAGAGTGGATATCAGTATTATATTGTCCTGATAACGACATTTTAAATCAGATCTCTGCTGACTGGCAAAAGTACAGGAGAAAATTGATCTGTAAGTTAGCAGAAAATTTCTATTCGGATATCCGTCGTATACAACACCTGCTAACATCTCCGGTTGATCTTATGAAGGAATTTGCAGAGCTTTCCAATGATGAGAGAGGGCCGTGGCTGGATTTTACATCTGCTCTTCCCGGGAAGCTCAGATCGCTGAACCTCTTCATTCGTCCATGGAAGGAATTTTGCAGAACCTGCCTTATACCGGATAGTGATCTTGAAAAGCTTGCCCGGAACGATTACACGAATATATTTTGTCCGTATCTTTTCCCGCGAATCCCGTTTCAGCATCTTCCGGATATTGAAAAACGCTTTTACATTGAACTCAACCATCTTATACCGCCTGTTTTGAAAAAAGCCGGATATGAACTGATAAGGCCGGAAGAGATATCAGAGATCAGCGAAATTATGGTCAGAAAATTTGCCAGGGCCATTCATTCAAGATATCAGCATGAGTTAAAAAGAAAGGGGCCCGTTTCAAAGAAGAGCTTCTACATGCCGTGGATCAGCACCAGAAAAAATCGAGGAAGCCAGTATGCCTATGATTTTGAGGACCTCCCCGAAGAGATCCGAAGTTCGAACCTGGATAATGCATATCATATTCCAACCAAATTGCTGGCAATAGGTTACAAAATAAGGCCTGTCAGAAAAGGATTTGAGGTCTCCACACTTCATCTGAGTGAAGAAGAGATTGAGACAATGGCAAAAGTTGAACATATAAGATGGTGCTGGGATAAGATTCTCAATGGATGGTTTTACGGAGAAATAAAGGATACACGGAAGAAAACCCATCCCAGTATTATTCCTTATGAAGATCTTCAGGAATCTGAAAAAGAAAAGGACCGGGAACTTGTAAGACTGATACCTGCATTGCTCAAGGATATAGGCTATGAAGCATTTCCTGTAAATCCTGACAAAATAGGCAAACTTCCCTACGCAATAAAACCACACAGCAGTATCCATAGAATACTGAATGAGACGAGGAAGATGAATACGCAGATCCGGAAACTTGTTACTTTGTCTCCTGAAACAGACAAAATGGTAAAAGCCAGGAACAACAAGATCGAAGAAGCAATAAAAGAAATTGAATCAAGCTATTATTATGCACAGCATATACAAAAAACCTTCCTGCCTGATAACCTTTTTATAAGAGAATGCTTTCCTGACAGTTTTGTTCTATTTAAGCCCAGGGACATCGTAAGCGGCGACTATTATTTTTTCAGCAGACAGGGTAACATGAAAATATTTGCAGCAGCTGATTGTACAGGACACGGAATTCCGGGTGCACTTCTGAGTATCATTGGCTATGGAATACTCGACCAGGCGATAAACGAGCTTAAATTAACCGACCCCCCTGAGATACTTAACCATTTATACTCCAGGGTTCACAGATTCCTGCGCCGCAATGAAGACGGCACAGGTCTGTATGATGATCTGGATATTGCACTGTGCACTCTTGACCTGAAGACCAATATACTGAATTATGCCGGCGTTGGTGCGCCGCTGTATCATCTGTCTGAGAGAGGCCTTATTGAATATAAATATCAGAACTCAATTGAAGAGTGCTGCGAGAGTGCCAGGTCGCCTTTCACCTCAGAAAGGATACAGATGAAACAGGGTGATACAATATATTTATTCAGTGATGGTTATATCGATCAATTCGGTGGAAGATTCCATAAGAAATACCAGAGTGGAAGATTTAAAGACCTCTTGCTGGCAATCCGGAATCTGTCAATGCCCGAGCAGAGCGACCATTTATACGAAGAATTTGAGAGATGGAGGGATGAAAATGATGAGGACCAGACCGATGATATACTGGTTATGGGGATCAGGATCTGATTAAATAGTTATTTCCGAAGTTGTGAGCATACCGTGGGGAAATTTTCGAAAAGAAATGCTTCAAAGGCAGGTCAAGCAGACTGCCCAGATTTTTACGCATACCACATGTGAATGACCTGCTTTTGGAACAGATATCCTTTTTAGTTTCAATCAGCCTGTTTTGCCCCGTACCATAATGATCTTCATTTTCAAAGATGACCGATAGCTCTTTTAAAGTATTTAAAATAAAATCATTACTGTTTGATAAAATCCGTTTATAGTTGCGTTTCAGCCTTTTCACATCAGAATCGTGTCCGAAATAATAATGATAAACCGAATACCAGGTTATCCCCCAACCGGCCAGATTTGCCACACCCTCAGGGTGCCTCAGCCACTCCTTAAAAATATCTGTCACGAATTGAAAGTATCTGTTCATCGGACCGCTGCTAAAATCATAATCACGTACACCATCAGTAATTTTAAGCCGGCCCGTTTCTGAAAGCTCCTTTTCAACTTTCGTATCATAATAAGGCATAAGTTTCAGGAAGGTTACGGGTGTGTAACCATCATTGCAGATCTGCCGCAGGAAATCGAGGTTTGTGTTCAATGATGTGAAAGTTGTCGAGGGTTGAAAAAGCATAAACCCATAATCATAATCAATTTCAAGATCACGGAGAATTTTTATCCCTTCAAGGCTCCCGGCAACTGTCATATTTTTGTTAATCCGCTCCAGCCCCTTGTCAGTTCCATCCTCAATACCCAGAAAAACCCTGAATAGTCCGTAATACTTCATCATCTCAAAAAGGTCCTTCTCAACTTCATCCGGACGGCAGCATATCTTCCACATAATTTGATTCTTAAGGCCATTCTGGTTCAATGAGTCACAAAATCTCCTTATCCAGTCCGGATCATTAACGGGTTTTAACGGGAAATCATCATCCAGGAAAAAAAATATGGAACAATTTCTTTTTTTATGGAGGTATAACATTTCCTCCGCCACCATTTCGGGTTTCCGGATACGTTTTACAGGACCGGGGGGCTGACTGTAGAATTTTCTTACATTGCAGAAGGAACAGTTATGAATACATCCCCTGCCGGCAATTAACGTGGCAAGTCTTTTCGTAAAAACAAGTTTCTTTAACGGGGCCCTGAATGGATATGGAAATTTATCAAGATCTTTTTCCAGGGGTCTGAGCCTTGTTTCCATTATATTACCGTTATCCCTGTACGACAGACTATTGATCTGCCTCCA
>DNOQ01000170.1:0-3933 GCA_003501665.1 Bacteroidales bacterium
TTGAAAATAATATGAAACCATGAATACAGAAACATACTATATCTTGAGCGGAGCCCTTCTTGCCTGCATTCTGGTGCATTTCGCAACAAAGTACTTTCTTGTAAGAACTCACCAGATGGAATTGATTGAGAAAGCGGGCCGGATGGCAGCGCTTGAACAGAAAATTGCTGAACAGAATATCCGCGAAGAAATGCAGAAAAAAAGCATCGAGGAGGTAAAATCTGCCATGCTCGACTCCTTCAAATCAGCAGCGGCAGATGCCCTGGGACAGAACAACAAGCAGTTCCTCGATCTTGCTCAGACTCAGTTCTCGGCACATAAATCCGAAGCCGGAACGGACCTTGAAAACAGGAAGAAGGCAATAGAAGATCTTCTCAAACCTGTAAAGGAGGCTATCGAGACCTATAAAACCAAAGTGGAGGAGCTTGGAAAGAATTCAGATGTCTCATTCGGCAGGGTCGCCGAAATGATGGAAAAGATACAGGCTACACACAGCAGCCTTCAGCGCGAAACAATAGAATTGGCATTCAATACGGCACTTATATAAGAACCTGTTGCAGGATGCAATCAGCAACAAGATCATTCTTGCCACTCCGACAACGCTGATCGTTATTCTGAAATCGGTGGCAATGTCGTGGCAGCAGCACAATGTTACCCAAAACGCTCTTGAAATCCAGACTACAGCAATCGAATTACATTCCAGAATGATTACTTTTTCTGAATTTCTGAAGGATATAGGCGATGGACTCAAATCTGCCCTTGGCAGCTACAATAAGGCGGTCGGATCCTATACTGGCAGGCTTCTGCCCCAGGGAAAGAAGCTGGAGGAACTTGGCGCCACATCAAACAAAAAGAATATACCGGAGATCAAAATGATAGAAGATGCAGCCAGGGAATTGAATGTCGAATGAGACGTATTTTAGTAATTACCAGTGCGTAATTTACGCCGAAATTTATAACCATTATAATGGATCACTGGCCAACCGGTGGGGGAGATATAAAAAATGCTGCATGAAGAATGAAAATTGAGTAAGAATGCTGCCTTTTTTCAGGATAGTATGTTTATGTCACACGACCTGACCAACCTTTACGACTATCCTCACTTCCTTCAGTTTTCCCTGCCCGACTGGCTGACCCGGCAGGCAGGCTGGCGTATTCCGTCTTCCTTTTCCATACCAGAAACCCCGTCAACCCCGCCAACGCCGTTATTATTCCAATGGGGTAGGCTATGGCGGCCGGCAGTGAAAAGCCTTCCGGCGCAAAAAGCAGGTAGGTGGTGGTGACGGCTGTCATGAAAACCGCCGGGATCAGGGTGATCCAGTATAGCTTCCGGCTTTGGGCAAGGTAAACGGTTATGGCCCAGAGAACAACCATGGCAAGCGTCTGATTCGACCATGCAAAGTAACGCCAGATAATATCGAAATTAATCCGTGTAAGAAAAAATCCTGCCGCAAAGAGTGGGACGCTTATGAAAATCCTGTTCTTAACCGGTCCCTGCTTGTATTTCAGAAAATCGGCAACGATCAGACGGGCGCTTCTGAAAGCAGTGTCGCCCGAAGTGATGGGAGCGGCCACAACACCCAGAAGTGCCAGCACGGCGCCAAACTTTCCAAGAAGCGAATGTGAAATCTCGTTTACCAGATATGCAGCATTGCCCTGATGCTCCGTCATCATTGTGTTGAGTTCATTAACTCCTCCGTAAAACGACATTCCTATTGCAGCCCAGATCATCGCTACAATCCCTTCGGTGATCATTGCCCCGTAAAAGACCCTTCTTCCTAGCTTCTCACTGGTTATGCACCGGGCCATCAGGGGCGACTGTGTTGAATGGAAACCCGATATGGCTCCACAGGCAATTGTGATGAACATCATCGGGAAGACAGGGAATTTATCACTGTCGACATGAAAGTTCCTGAAGTTGGCAAAACTGAGCTCAGGGATGCTGTAGCCTTTAACAAAAAGGGCTGTAATAAGGCCGACAGCCATGAACATAAGTGCAAATCCGAACAGGGGATAGAGTTTCCCGATTATCTTGTCAATCGGGAGCATCGTGGCAAGGATGTAGTAGACAAAGACAACCCATACCCAGAAGGTCATGGTTAGTGATTCGGGAGTCAGTCCGGCCAGTATTTTGGCTGGTCCCATTATAAAGACCGCGCCCACCAGTATCATAAGCACCACAGTAAAGCCCCTCATGAACTGTTTTACGCCATTTCCCAGGTATATGCCGACTATCTCGGTAATACTCAGTCCGTTATGCTTTATCGAAAGCATGCCGGAGAAGTAATCGTGAACTGCTCCAGCAAACACCGAACCAAGCACTATCCAGAGGAAGGCAACAGGGCCCCACATCGCCCCGGCAATGGCTCCAAAAATTGGTCCGAGTCCGGCAATGTTGAGGAACTGGATAAGGAATACGCGCCACCAGGGCATAGGGATGTAATCAACACCGTCGTTAAGCCTGTATGCCGGCGTCTGGCGCGATCCGTCAGCCTGGGCAATCCTTTCAATAAACCGGGAATAAAAGATGTATCCCAGTATCAGAACCGTAATGCAAACAATAAATGTAATCACCTTCTCAACTTGTCAGTTCAACGTCTGGTTTTTCCGTCCTGTACCGGCCCGGCAGCCGACATAGCCGAATATTGCATTGCCTGGCAATTTGCAGGCGGAATCAAACACTAAATATAAAGAAGATTTTGAAAGGCTATTCCCTGATTTTTATTTGTGACCCGTTAAACGTGCGTTGGTGAAAAAAACAGTTATTAAAGAGTATACATACTTCATTTCCGCTTAAGGGCATCTCTAAAAACCCATTGTTGATATATGTGTCTGATTGTTAATAATATAAAGTTGATTTTATTGACTATGTTTTATATCTTGGCAAGAAAAGCACGAGATGAAAAATATAAATGATTTAGGCCTGTTTGATGACCATTTTTTAATGGAAAAGCTTACTAAGCTTGGCGATCCGCTACAAAAATTGGATAAATTTATTAACTGGAAAATATTTGAATCACCTATATATGAGGCATTTAAGAATGAAGATAGGGATTTATCGAAGGGAGGCCGCCCCGCCTTTAACCGATTGATATTGTTCAAAGCACTTATCATTCAAAGTCTGTATAACCTTTCTGATGACCAGTTGGAATATCAAATTGTTGACCGGGCAAGTTTTAAGCGGTTTTTGGATTTGAAGAAAAGTGACAAGGTTCCTGACAGTAAAACATTTTGGTTATTCCGGGAACAACTTATAGAGAAAGATGTGATTAAGGGTTTGTTCAGAACCTTTAACGAGACCCTGGATGCAGCAGGAGTTTTTGCCAACGAAGGTAAGATGGTAGATGCCAGTTTTGTTGAGGCTCCCCGCCAACGGAATACCCGTGAAGAGAACAAGCATATTAAAGAGACAGGGACAGCGCCGGGGGAGTGGAAAGTGAAGCCCCATAAATTAGCACAGAAGGACGTGGATGCCAGGTGGACAAAGAAAAACAACGCGACCTTCTATGGATATAAAAATCATGTGAAAGCCGATACCAAAACAAAACTGATTGAGGAATATTTAGTTACAGATGCATCGGTACATGACTCTCAAGCTATGGAACAATTGCTTACAGAGAAAGACGAGGGACAACCGCTTTATGCAGATAGCGCTTATACAGGAGAAGATCAGGAAACGGTTTACAAAAAGAAAAAAGTCATCAACAAAATAATTGAGAAAGGGTACCGCAACAAACCCTTAACCGAAGAACAGAAAGCCAATAACAAAGAGAAATCCAGGACACGCGTAAGGGTCGAACACGTGTTCGGCTTTGTAGAAAACAGCATGCATGGCTCCATTATCCGCACTATTGGGATTGTAAGAGCTACAGCAAAAATCGGGCTAATGAACCTTACTTACAATATCAGTCGCTGTACTCAATTAAAAATAGT
>DNOQ01000170.1:3955-14527 GCA_003501665.1 Bacteroidales bacterium
ATGGCATCAAAAAAAATAGTTTTTCGAGGTGCCCTTAAGTTAGTTCCATCATAGTTGACCGTTACAAGGCTTCATTACCCTATGAAATTTTTAAATTTCATTTTGCTGTTGGTCGGTGAGCCAGAAAATGTCATGCCCAGGTGATAATCCGGCGAAAAAATTCTTACATTTGACTTGTCTTAAAACTTTGGATGTTAGTATTTAAAACGGATCGGGTGTAGTAAATGACCTCCGGGATTCTACCGGGGTCGTGACTCAATTGTACTCTGGACTTTTCGGGCCGGAGTTTTATTCATATTTATATATCATTATTAACCAGATGCATGGCATTGGATGAATATTGTTATTCAGCCATGGATCCAACATTGAAAATTCAGAATCATCATGAGTAACGAAAATAAATCCATTCACGAATTCGACTTCAATCTTATCTGCGAATATTTTTCAAACATCGAACGTCAGGGTCCGGGAAGTCCTGAAGTAACCGTCAAAGCCCTGAGCTTCATTGATAATCTCACTGCCGCTTCACGCATTGCCGATATCGGATGCGGAACGGGAGGTCAGACAATGGTGCTGGCACAGAATGCTCCCGGGGAAATTACAGGAATCGACCTGTTTCCGTATTTTATTGATCTTTTCAACGCAAATGCCTCTAAGATGAATCTTCATCACCGGGTGAAGGGTATTGCAGGTTCTATGGACAATCTTCCTTTTCAGGCCGGTGAATTAGACCTTTCAACTTTTCCGGTTTTCACCCAGACATCAATTTTTTGCAGTCCGGCTTCTGTCATTTTTCCATTTTCAATCAACTCCAGGACTATCTTTTTGTTAACATCCGACCAGTTGGAGGTATTGGTTCTGGGAGTGAATGACCTCACATACCGCTCATCGTCGATCCTTCTCAGGGTGCTGTCAATCCAGCCGAAGCAAAGAGCTTCCTCCAGGGCTTCCCTGTATTCTATACACGTGGCGCCTGTATGCTTTTTGGAATAGATCATCCAAATACCGGGACTTTTCTTATGATTTTTCCCCAGCCATTTCCGGAAGGATTCCCTGCTTTCAAAAAATACGTGTTCAAGTTCTCTCATCAGCTTTAATGTTTCTGGTTACTGGCTTTGCCCGCCATAGCTTTAGCGGAGGCGGGTTGCTGGTTACTGGTTTTAACCACGGTGTCACTCGGAGTTTATCGTTTATTGTTTATCGTTCTTTAGCTGTCAGTTTGTGGAAACTGTCTGCCAGCATGGTCATTGCGAGTTCCGCATTTGCGGGACGAAGCAACCTTTCGCCCTCACGCCTCACGGCTTAACGCCTTTTATTACCTGATTGTTCACCTCTATTCCGTGGTCTGGTTGCCTTTGGATTTGAAATCCCTTATTCCCTGCCAGACAAGCAGTACTGCAACAAAACCGATCAGTATGAAGATTATAGGTTTTGATTCTGTGTCAACCAGAAGCAGATAACTCACGAATGCCAGGGCAAGCCATTTGAATACGTAATAGAGCAACTTGTGATTTTTCATTTTACAGCTTTTACTAGTAAAGTTAATCCTTGTTAAGTATAATGCTGAAGTAGTTTGCAGGATTTTTTCAGTATTTACAGGTTTTTCACTCCGTCATAGAGGAAGATCAATGAGAAGATAAGCAAAGCGATCCCCAGTATCCTCATAAGGATCAGGTAAACCTTCTGATTGATGAATTGTTTTGACCTGTCCGCCAGAAAGGCAACTAGGACCTTCGAGCCTGTCAGACAGACGTAAAACAAGAGCATGAATAGTATCGAGGCAAGCAAATCTGTTTTATATGCCTTTAACAACAGTGGCGTTCCCACTGTCGTCCAGAACAAATATGGACTGGGATTCAGAAAGTTGGCAATGATTCCTTTTTTCAATGATCCTGATTTAGAATCCTTTACGTCGAGATTCAGCTCTTTGGATCTTAAAGATTCTACTCCCAGATATGCAAGAAATATGGCACCAACAAATGAAATGATCGCCAGAAATATGTCGAACCGGGCGAGTCTGCCCAGAATCAGCACGGTAATCAGAATAATCGGAAGATCAGTGATCAGGGGAGATAGCGCCACTTTGATTCCTTCGGCCCGGTTATGGCTGATGGTTTGTGTCAGAACAAGTGTCAGCAAAGGTCCAGGTGAAAGGCCTGATGATAAACCCAGTAATACACCGGCAGAAATGAAATGCCACATGTTATCGGTCATCATTCGGTTGAAATTTTTGAAGGGGTAAAATTAAGAAAAAAGACAGAAGACGGAAGACGGAAGACCGAAGACAAAAGAAGAGACACACATCGCGCACCGCATACCGCATAACATTCTCAAAAATACACGAATTTTTATCGTAAAACGATATCCCGGTTATCGTTTTACGACAAATATTTTACCTGAAACGATATGTTTCTGAAGAGCGGAGACGGAAGACCGAAGAAAAGAACCATTTCGCACGAATCATGTAAGAAAGGGGTGGGGGATAAGGCGTGAGTCTTATGATTATTTCATTTTACCGGGTTTGTATAAAAGCAACCCGACTTTTTCAGTAATTGCCAGACAACCATACCGCATTGTTTCAAGAATTGGCTTTACTGAGTCATAGAAAGACATGATCTTCTGCTCTTCGTCAATGATTTCTACAACAACCGGGACTTTATCCGTTACCTCCCAGAATTTGTAGGAGTGAATTACCGAACTGGCTCCAAACCCTAAAATGCCTTTAAAGACAGTTGCCCCTGAAAGACCCATAGACTTTGCCTTGAAGACCAGTGTTTCAAACAGCAACTGGTTTTCGAATTTGTCAGTCGAACTGATATAAATCCGAAGTATTGTGATCTGGCTGGTGTTTTCCATTTTATATGGTTTCAATTAAGTTTTTGCCTATAAGAACAGATACTATCCCGAATACGAAGCTCATCCCTGCATAAAGAGAGAATTTCAGTATCTCTTTATTCTGCAACAGCATGTACGAATCATTTGAAAAAGACGAAAAAGTGGTGAATCCCCCGCATATTCCAACTGTAAAAAATAGACGCCATTCGGATGACATTATAAATCCTTTTTCAAAAATGCCCAGAAAGACTCCTATGAGCAAACATCCGGCGATATTTATAATTAATGTCCCCCATGGGAATACGGTATCAAAATGAATCTGGAAATATTTTGATACAAGAAATCTGAGAATTGTACCAATAAATCCACCAATACCTGCAAAAAGCATAGACCTAACCATAATAAGCAAAATTAAAAATGATGGTAGAAGTCATCAGCTTAAGGAGCAGTTTAAGGCAGACTTCATTGCCTGAGTGCTCAAAAATAAAGATTTTATCTATTGAACTGAGATAACCGGAGCTTTAAATGTAACAGGGTTATTGTTTAATCCATGTTTGTAGTTTATTGTCTCAATTGATCCCGGGACTATTTTGATAAGCACGAAAATGTCCTGCCATCCCGGAATCCCGTTCCAGTAATCGCGCTTCATTCTGACAAGCAGTTCCTTGTCGTCAATAACCGTTGCAGTTCCGTTTATTTTGACGTAGCCCTTTGCGTTGATATGGTCGGCGAAATAAACACAGACTTTCGGATTGTTTTTAATCTCCCTGACTTTGCGGCTTGTTCTTGCAGTGGCAAACCAGATGACGAAGTCTTCTTTTACAGGAAAGGGATTCATGGTCCGTATCTGAGGCTGCCCAAGGGAGTCAACCGTGACAAGCCCGCAATACGTTGTTTCATTGATTATTTCATGAGCTGCCAGGATAAGCGTATCCCTGTTTACCGGGGATTGTGCCTTTAAAACAGAAAAACCTGAACCGGATACAGTGACAAGCAAAGCAAATGCAATTAAAACGAATGGTTTCTTCATGGTGGTAAGATTAATTTTGGATTCTTATGATCATGACCACCTGGACGGGATTTACCCTATAGCAAGAGTATTAAAATTTTCAGCCCAGGGCCTATAATATATAATACTTTTTTTACTGCCAATTGCCGTCTGCCAACTTCATGTTTGTTCCAGGTAGTTGGTTGTTTTCTGTTAAACCACGGATTAACACGGAGTTACAAACGGAGTAACACGGAGTAAAACTGTTCTTACTGCAGTATTGCCTCCACCTCACACCTCATCTCTCATCTATCATCCCTAATGCCTTTACGCCTTTACACCTTTATGCCTTTACGCCTTTATGCCTTTATGCCTTTATGCCTTTACGCCTTTATGCCTTTACGCCTTTACGCCTTTATGCCAACTGACTGCCAACTGCCGTCTGCCAACTGCCAACTGGTTCCCGGGTATTGGTTTTATTTCAATGCCATTTTGTATTCTGCAATTTTTCTGAAATCTTCCAGTTTGGGTTTGTTGTCAATTTCAAGAGTTAAGGGGATTAATTTGCCGATTGGCTTATTCTGTGCAAATGAAGATTTTAATCTGTTGTCAATATCCAGACTTTTTATTCCGGCGCCGGTATTCTCAGTAAAGTAAAAACCTGTCTTGAAGACGTTTTCCCAGAGTGAAAGCCAGGCAACTGTTTTCTTCTTATGGATTATTTTGCAAAGCCATGCTTTGCCGTCATTATACCAGCGCCATTCATGGGAAAGCCCCATTTCTGAAACGATCTTCAGAAGTTCTTCATATGTCCGGTAGAGTTGCTCACTTAAAATATCCCTGAATAATCTGCCACCCGGTTCCTGTGCCGGATCCCTGAGCAGCTGAGCTGGATTATTAGCTTCCATTATGTACTGAAATAAAGGTTTAGTTCTGTCTTAACAAAGGATTCGTTGCCTGTAAATATACAAAACAGAGGTTAGATAGCGACCTTAAATCTGCAGGCTTTTCCGCCTGATCTCAATGATTCCAGGAGCTCCACCTGAACAGGTTTATGGGTGATGAGCCTTTGAAACATATAACCGACATATCCGGCAGAGCACTGGCAATAAGTCGGGCTTAATGTCTCGGGTTTATTTTCTATCAGGGGACAGAGGCAGTATCCGTCGGATATTTTCAACCCTTTGGGATTTCCGACATAATTGAAAAAGACTGTACTTCCCTGGCGGTAGATATTTTCTTTTCCCAGGTTTTTCTGCCATTCCGTGATAAGTTTATCAATTTCTTCAGTTGTTGCCGGTTTTTCATCGGTTAGTGCGCCATAGGCTCCTGAAGCGCAGGCAGCGCCATTCGACCGCATTAATTTTGTCCGTATTTCTTCATCGAGCTGCTGGTCCCAGTCCCATTGCACAACCGCATGCTATTCCCGGCGTGAGCAATGATTTGCAGAAATCTGATCTCTTCATGATTATTTCATTTGCGATAATTGAATACTGATTTCATTGATAAAATCCCGGAATAGGTTTTCTCTTTTCTATGACCTTCAAGGCTGCCCGGCACCCTAATTCTGTTATGTCAGACCATCCTTCGGTCTGCAGATGACTGATTTTCATGCCGGTTCGATAAAATCATTCCGACAATATTAAACACCATTGCAAGGATCCCCAGGAAGGCTGCCAGGTTTGATCTTGAAAAGAAATGCCGGTAGTCTATGAAAAACAGACCTGCAATAATCAGGGCTGCTGAAATGCCGACGATAATAAGTCTGGGCTTTTTCATGAGTGCGATGTTTATAACAATGAAGTTAAGAAAAATATCTTTTGGTGAATATTAAACCCTTTCAGGGTAAGACATCAAAGGGGGGCTTTGGCCACCGGTTGCACCGGCGGTTATTCACATTAAACCGCTGTCGCGGTTTTCTTCACAGGGGTTACTTTGACTGTCACGGTTTCTCCAACAACAGTATGGTTTCACAATATGGGATCCTGGCAATACTGCTTTCGCTTGCAGTCTTTGCAATATTTACCCAGCCATACTTCATCAAACTGGTTCATAATGGCTTCAACGATTTTCAAATCGTTTGTTACAAATCCGGCTTCGAAATTCCTGGTGTTGGAACTCTTTATACCCAGCCCTGCCCCGGTGAGATTTGCGGAGCCGGAATAAGCAAATTTGCCGTCAATGATGATGTGCTTGAAATGCACCCGCGGGCATAACTGCCTTTCCATGTTATCCCACAGCATGGGATACTTGTCAAAGCTAAGCCTGAAAACAGGTCCGGGTTCTTTTGCATGCAGCAGACGAATGGCGACTTTCTTTTTTAGCAGACCATCAAGTATAGCCAGAAACGACTGAACGGATCCTTTATGGTGAACATGCAGGTCTTTTATGTCGGCNNTACAGTTGATCGTTGGTTATAAAAGTGATGCTCATCTGTTATTCTTTTCCATCCCATTCTATATAGAACCTTTCAAGGAACTGTTCCATATACCTGTGCCGTTCCACGGCCATTCTCCTTGCTGTTTCAGTATTCATTAAATCTTTGAGCAGAAGCAGCTTCTCATAGAAGTGATTAATGGTGGAACCCTTGCAGTTAAGATATTCTTCGAACGAATCATGCCTTTCAGGTCTGACATCAGGATTGTAAATTTCCTGTCCCCTGTGTCCTCCGTAGGCGAAGGTCCTGGCTATACCGATTGCTCCGATTGCGTCGAGCCTGTCGGCATCCTGAACAATCATTCCTTCTGTGGTGCTCATTCTTGCTGGTACTCCGGCTCCCTTGAAAGACACTCCTTTTATGATTTCGCAAACCTGAGAAATAATATCTTCCCCAACCTGCAATTTCTCAAGCCATTCCCGCGCCAGTTTTGGACCGGCATTAAAATCTCCGTCATTGAATTTCCAGTCAGCAATGTCGTGCAGTAATGCTCCAAGCTGGACTACAAACAGATCTGCATTCTCCCGGGCTGCAATCTGAACTGCAATTTTCCTGACACGACAGATATGCCACCAGTCATGTCCGGAACCATCGCCGGATAGTATATTCTTAACGTGTTCTTCTGTTAGTTTCAGAATGGTCTCTTCGTTCATGCTTCAATGGTTAAGATGCTGCTCACTGGTTTTACCGATTACCGAATACCGAATACCGAATACCTGGTTACTGGTTGCTGGTTACTGGNNGGTTACTGGTTACTGGTTGCTGGTTGCGGGTTAATTTTATTCGCTGCACGCATCCGAATAATTCCTCTGGAGTATCTGCAATCTGATCCGGATGTAAAGAGGCCAGGAAGTCTTTTCTATTTAATCCCCACGAAACAGCTATAACCGGGATGCCCGCTTTTTTTGACGCTTCAATATCCCGTGTCTCATCACCGATGTAGATTACATTTTTGGCGGAGATTTTTTCATGGTCAAACAAACGCATAAGTACTCTGTCTTTACAAAAAAGGCTTTTGCCGCTGTAAATAAAGTCTACAACTTCAGACAGACCATTGTTCACAAGGAAAGCATTGACATTGAATTTGGAATTTGAAGTTAATATACCCAGTCTTAAGCCTGAGTTTTTGATTACCCTTAATGCATCCGTGATATTTGCTACCGGTTTTATTTCAGGAATCAGCCTGCTCATTTCTTTTCTAATACGAAGCAGGATTAAAACCAGTTTAAAGTTTGTTACTCCATAAACCTTAAGAAGATCCTGGGGCCTTTCTGTACGGATCAGTTCCCAATCTTCACCATTGATTGGTTTGCAGTCATATTCAGGCGCGATTCTGTTAAAGATTTTTATTGCCATTCCGAGAGTATCGGCAATGGTCCCATCGAAGTCAAGGATTATGTATTTTATGTCTTTCACTATTGATGAGGCTGCGTGGTAGTTTAGTTGTGATTTGTTCTAACCTTCCTTGAATGGCTTCTGATACAGGGTCAGATGGGATCAAGTTCGTCTGCCGTAATCCATAGTATGTCATCAATACCGTGCACGACCTGATATGAATGGGCAATTACCCGGATAAGAACACAATCGGATGAGAGCATGAATGACTCCAGTTCCGGATGCCGCTTCAGATGTGCCCGGAAAAGCTCTTCAATATCGGATATTTACTCTGGTGGTGTGCCAACGATCGGGGCAACATCATACTTTGCCGTGCGGTTGTCTTTAATCACGCCCGACCAGTTCAGGCCGAAGGCAAAATCGTAGGCGTTGCCGTCGCTGTCGGTATGACATTTCATATCCCGTGGAACATCCTCAAATTGCGCCTCCACAGTCTCCATACTGGCAGGCATCTGTAGCGGCAGCAGCCCGGACGGTTCTACCTGACCTGCAATAATCTCAAGGAATGCCTTGTCGGGCAAATATGATGACCTGTCGCCGCCGAATCCCACAAGAATGGCATCGACCTTGCTCTCGAATTCGTTGAATACCATTGGATTTGACATGTTCATGGCAACAATGACCTTGCCGGCGGCAGATGCAGTGCGTAGCACAAGATCCAGATCACTTGCGTTCCTGATGATTGCGGTCTTGCCGAAATAGGAACGATTCTCCTTTACCTTTGTCTTTAAATCACCATAACCATCAGGCGATGTTTCGGTAACCTCTATCATGTCACCGCCAAGAGATTCCTGGCGAACAAATTCCGAGTTGGCGGTGTAGGGACGATATTGAAGGGAAATAGGCAGATATGTGTATTTCGCCCCGTCGGTGGTAATGCCTCCGAATCCCATGTATGTGGGATTCCCGTTCTGCGGACTGGTCATCCTTACAAGAGCGAAGTCACATTTGGCAATTTCTGCTGCAGATGCACGTATGATGTCTTTTGGCGATACTGTTGGATTGCCCTCATTATCCTTCGGACCTGAAAGTTTAGCGGCCAGCCTGTCAGTTACGACATTGAAGTACTCTCCGGCTGCTTTGGGATCGAATGCCGGGGCTGCGGTTGCGGGTCTGGTTCCACGCCCGGCAGTAGCAGCTGTATACACCATGGGAATATAGACGGTGGGTTTTCCGGCTTCGGGTGTGGCCTTGTGAATAAGGCCTCCGCTGTTCTTCAGCATCACAACGGATTTAAGCATTGCCTTGTATCCGGCGGCATTATGTTCGGCGTTGTTGGGAACCTTGTCGGCAGTTTCAAGGCTGAGATACGGATTGTCGACAATGCCGATGTTGAAGTGAGTTCTCAAGATCCTTTCTGTCGAGTGCCTCATTATCTCGTTCATAGCTTCTTCGCCGTGTTTCTCAACACCGAGTTTATAGGCTTCCATGGCCAGATCTATATCCTTCTGTCCGGATCTGCCCTCACCGCCGAAGGCATCACATCCGGCTTCCAGGATTGCCAGCATGCATTCAGCCGGAGTTTTATCTTCCATACCGAAATTCTTGCCTGTAATGATACTGAAGTCGGTCAGGATATAGCCATCCCAGCCATACATACCTCTCAGTACGGTATTTATTTTATAGGGGCTGTAGCTTGAGGCGACACGCTCACCTCCAACCGGAGAACCATCTGCCTCAATACCAACTGAAAAGTTTGTCATGGCAGCTGTAACGGTTTTTGTCTTGCCAGGCAAGTCCATACAGGCAACAAATGGGAGGAGATGAGTGAAGAACTGTCCGCCCGGGAATACGTTATATGCCCCGTCGCGCGTATGTGACTCGCGTCCGCCTTCAGCGGCACCGTCGCCGGGCCAGTGTTTCATCTGGTTGTTCACACTGTGTTCACCCCAGCCCAGATCATTTCCATTTTCATCGTAGGTGGATTGCCATCCGTTGATCACGGCTCTGGCCATATCCATCGACAGGGCGGGATCTTCGCCAAACGTGCCGGAGATACGCTTCCAGCGCGGTTCCGTGGCCAGATCCATCTGGGTCGCAACCTGCATGGATATTCCCATGGCCCGCCACTCTTCCGACATCAGTCGTCCGTATTCGGCTCCTACCTCAGGATCAAAGGTTGCCGCCATGGCAAGATTGCCCGGCCATTCGGAAACGTCTCCTGATCTTGGGTCGGCTATCCAAACCGCAGGAATACAGACGATACTGTGGAGGGTTTCTATGTACTCCTGAACCATGTTATTCCACGCTGCCTTTACTCTCCCGGATGTATTCGCACCTGGTGCCCGCAGCTGTCTGTAACCAATTTCCAGACTGTTTTTGATGGCATCATCCAGTTCGTCTGCATTGACACTCCCAAGGCCGAACGGGTTCATTTTCATTCCCATCATCTGATCGAGCGGGATTTCCTTGACGATGCCTGCCGCTCTTGTCTCAAAGTCAACCCGCCAGTCTTCAAACTGATCCAGAAGGTTGTTCCTGTTGAGATCCTTGAAGGCGTATCCGTCGTCCTGAATTATCTGAAGCCCCGAGGTTTTTGAATATCCGAGGGTAGATCCGTTTTCATTTGTTACCATAGTCCATCCGTCCGGAGTAAGTGTTTCCGCCCACTTGACTTTGCCGGATCCCGGACGGTCGGGTTTTCTGGGATATTCTGCGGTTTTGCTGCAGGCAAAATGTAAAGCCGAAACACCTGCAATTAAAAACAGGATAAACACCAGCTTAGCTGGTGACGAGTTGTCTTTAAATAACTTCATGGGTTTACCTATTACTGTTTAAAAGTCATTTTAATTAACCACGGATTAAATGTTCTGAATATATACAGTTTATTTTACCAGACTCTTAAAAGCTGATCCAAAAATCAGATATGCAGTATTTCCTCCAATTGTGCCTTCGTTTTGTCCCCAGATAAATGGCC
>DNOQ01000129.1 GCA_003501665.1 Bacteroidales bacterium
ACTGATCATCGAAAAATACCTGGAGCTAACAACACAGATGACTTTGAGAAAAATAAAGCTTCTGGTGTGGAATATTACCGAATCACATATATGGGATAGCATAACCGGTGATACCTTCAAGTTAACTTTCCCCGCTACCGGGTTAATGCGAAGTCATTTAGCACCACTCGTAAAAAGGTGGAAACTTCTGCCGCACTAATTGTCACAAGCCATGTAGAGATAGTTAGATATCCCGACAAAAACGTCATTTATTTTATAGAAAAAAACAATTAAAGGTGTTATCTATCGAAAATATGACTATTTTTACGAAATGGATGTATTAAAAGAATTTGGAATCATTCCTGTAAATACCGTCGCGTTAGAGACTTTGTTCACGTCTTATAAATATCCTCAGAAAAAAGTCAGAAGTCTTGAACAAAAAGGATTGTTATTAAGGATGAAACGCGGGTTATTTGTTGTGTCACCTGCAGTATCCGGTAAATCTTTATCTGCAGAGTTGATAGCCAACCACATTTATGGGCCTTCTTATGTTTCAATGGAAACAGCTCTTCGTTATTATGGGCTTATACCTGAAAGCGTATATACAGTCAGGTCTATGACTATAAACCAGAAGAAAAAATTTGGGAATCCCATTGGAAACTTTGAATACATTCACTGCCCGGTGGACTATTATCCCATTGGAATTTCTCAGATTGTTAAAGAAAATTATTCTTTTCTGATGGCTTCACCCGAAAAAGCCCTTTGTGATTTAGTTGTTTATACACCTAAGTTAAGACCACGATTTTTGAAATCAATGTACAAATATCTTGAAGAAGATCTCCGCCTCGATATGGATGCTTTTTTTGAGATGAAAGCAACTATATTCAACCAATGCGCGAGGTTTTCCAGGAAGAAAAATGAAATTTATAATCTTGTAAAAATATTGGGGAAATGAGTGTTTTTGAACAAATGTTGTCACGATACGAAATCAGACAGGATAACGACAAAAGAAATGCCAGGTTTGAAGTAATCCAGGAAATCGTACTTGCAGGGCTCTACCGGGGTGGGTTCTTCAACAAGGCAGCATTCTACGGTGGCACTTGTTTGCGGATATTTCACGGTATGCAACGTTTTTCCGAGGATATGGATTTTTCTTTACTTACGCATGATGAAGACTTCAAACTTGACAATTATTTTCCTTCAATTGTTGATGAATTTGATGCAGCAGGTAGAAAAGTTGTTATTTCAAAGAAAGTAAAAAGAATGCCAGGGCGGATCGAATCGGCATTTTTGAAGGACAACACCGAAATAAATAATTTGAGCTTTCAGACCGAAAAATCAATCAGGATCAAAATAGAAGTTGATGTTGATCCGCCTTTGGAATTTGCTACCGAGCAAAAATTATTGCTTTATCCATTTTCATTTATGACAAGATGCTTCGTGTTGCCTGATTTGTTTGCCGGAAAAATACACGCACTTGTTTTTCGAAGTTGGAAGAGCCGTGTTAAAGGACGTGACTGGTACGATTTTGAATGGTTTGTTCGTAAAGGTGTAGCTGTTGATTTCAATTATTTGCAAGCCCGGATCAGACAAATTAACGGACTTGAAATGGGTAATGAAGAGTTTATACAAAAGTTGAAAGAGCGACTTTCAAACACAGACATGGAAGTTGTAAAACAAGATGTTAAGCCTTTTATAAAAAACCCGGAAGAACTTGTGATTTGGTCGAACGATTATTTTTCACAATTAGCGGATATGATAAAATTTACCACTTCTCCACCTCACAAAAAAGGGAAATAAAAGGGGGTGATTGAGTGGCATGACGCTCCTTCAGAGCCGTCAGATATTTGGAATAACCCCCGGCTGACCGCCTGGGGTTATTCATTTATTCGCTCTTAGCTCTGTGCCCTCCGCCCTGAGCTCTCTGCCCTTGCGCCTCTGTGCCCCTTGCCCGCCGTAGTTTTAACGAAGGTGGCTTTGCACCATTGTGCCTTTGCGCCCTTGCGCCTCTGCGCCTTTTTAATGCAGCAACGTTATATCCCCAACTTTCCTGAACGGTTCGCCGTTGGCATACTTTCCTTCAACATACCAAACATATACTCCCTGCGGACAAAGCTTATTCTGATAATAACCGTTCCACGGGACATTTATATCATGGCTTTCGAAGATCAATACACCCCACCTGTTGAAGACCTGAAGCTTGTACTTGATCACCTTCTCCCTTATCGGAGGGAAGAAGAACTGATCCATCTCAGTACCTCCGGTAGGCAGATCGGTACGTTCTATCGGTCCTGTCTTGTTAGGCATGAAGACTGTCGAGAATCTGACATCACCTGCCGGCTGAACAGTTACTCCGGGTGAAAGTATAAACATGTCACTGCACCCGTTATTTGAATATGCCCACAACGTTATGTCATAAACTCCTTCCTCCATATATTTATGGTAAGGCTCTCTCATCCTTGAAGTATCACCGTCACCGAACTCCCATACGAAGTAATCTCCTCCCTGTGTAAGGTTAAAACACCTTACCCTTTCATCATTTACGAAGACAAGTATCGGACTTACTTCAAAATATGCCTTGGGTGACGGATAGGCTCTTACAACCTGTGATTTCATCGATACTCCCCCGGGACCGGTTACTGTAAGTTCAACACGGTATTCACCTGGTGTGAAATAGGTGTATGTCGGATTCTTCGCTGTTGAATAGCTTCCGTCGCCGAAATCCCACCTGTAAGTGGTACCGGGCACTGTGGTGTTCAGTGATGTATTGTTTAAAACGATCTCCAATGGAGCACAACCCGATGGTATCGAATCAAAGTCCGCAACCGGCGGAACAGGAAGAACAATAACGGGATGACTTATCTGGCCTGAACATTTTCCGTTAGTAACAGTAAGCATTACATTATAAGTGCCTGTACCGGTATATGTATGCTGTGGATTCTGATTTACAGAAGTACCTCCGTCACC
>DNOQ01000605.1 GCA_003501665.1 Bacteroidales bacterium
TGAAAGAAAAGGCTCCGGATATAGCACCTCCGGGACAGTATGAAAGTGGCGTCTGGCTGGGTCCGGAAGACATGAAGACATCAGTTGCCTTCCTCTGGAAAAATGCAGGGAGGATGCTGGCCTATGGATATGGAGGCTGGTGGTTTGACATGTGGGGAGGGTGGTTCAGCCATCCTGAATTATTGAATGTAAAAACACTTATATATTTATAAATCGATTTCATTATGAAAAGACAAAAGACCGGTAACTTACAATTATTGTTATTAACACTTATCATAATAACAGCTTCATGCAGGGATACGAAAACTGCTGATCAGAGTATAACTATTAACAACGGGAAGATCTCAATCGGTTTTGACAGAAAAACCGGTTCATTAACCACTTTTAAGGATATCGTGAACTCTTTTGAGTGGCTGGATGAAAATGTACCCGATGGATCACCATGGGAGCTGGAATTCAATAAGGAAGGAGGAAATGAAGTGATCGATATCAGCTCTTCCGGTAAATTTCGCTATTCAAAAACAGATGCATCAACATTGATTTTGAGATGGATGAAATTTAAAGATCCTGAGAATAAAAAACTTGAAGTGGAGGCAAGAATTACACTCGACAAGGATAAAGCGTTGTCTTACTGGAATATTACTGTCAGCATACCTGAAGGCAGACAGGTTAAGCAGGTAATTTATCCGAGAATAGCAGGACTCAGGGAAGCGGGAGCAGAATATCTTGCCGTTCCTCAATGGATGGGTCAGATAACAAAAAATCCCAGGGCTAACCTTTCAGCCATAAAAAGCAATATCAAAAAATATGAATTCACATATCCGGGATTATCATTACAATGCCTTGCTCTCTATGATCCCGACAAATACGGATTTTATGCTGCCTGTAATGATTCAACCACTTATATCAAGAATTTTTCATTCACCCTTGACACCCTTAACACCCTGATCTATAAAATGCATAATCTGCCGTCAGTTGATCCTTCGTTAAAATCATATTCAACACCATATTCCGGAGTTATCGGATCATTCAAAGGCGACTGGATAACTGCCGCTGAAATATACAGGGAGTGGGGAACACAACAGCGCTGGGCCAGAGAAAGCAGGTTTGCCAATGATCTTACTCCCGCATGGGTTGAAAGCACTGCCTTATGGGTATGGAACAGGAGTAAATCAGGAAATGTACTCTTACCTGCCGCGGATATAAAACAAAGACTGGGTTTACCGGTAAATGTTTTCTGGCACTGGTGGCATGGTTGTTCTTATGATGACGGATTCCCTGAGTATGTTCCGCCCCGGGAGGGGAAGAAATCATTTATTTCGGCAGTGTCTGCCGCCAACGATAAAGGTATCAGGGCGATCGTATATATGAATCAGCGTCTCTGGGGAACAACAACGGAAAGCTGGGAAAAAGAAAATGCATCGGTATATGCGGTAAAAAATCCGGATGGTAAAATAAACACTCATGTCTATAATATTTTCAGTAATAAAGGGACAGCCTCAATGTGCCTTGGAACACAGTTCTGGAAAGATAAATATGCATCATTGTGTGACAGTGCGGTTAATACATATAAGGCAAATGGTGTTTATATGGATCAGGCCTGTTTAGCTTTGCAATGTTATGATCCGGAGCATGCTCATCCGGTCGGTCCGGGAAATTACTGGATTCAGAATTTCGGGATGCTAACAGATCAGATCCGTTCAAAAATATCTTCTGATAAAGAAATCATTCTTGCCGGCGAGGGAGGAGGGGAGGCATGGATTCCGCATCTCGACCTTTTTCTTACCCTGGCTGTGAGCAAGGAGAGATATGCCGGATTGAATCAATGGGAAACAATACCGTTTTTCCAGGCTGTTTATCACCAGTATGCAATTACTTACGGCAACTATTCTTCATTGCTCGTTCCGCCTTATGATGAACTGTGGCCGAAAGAATATGCTCCCAAAAAACCTCTGGAAATGCTTGATAAAAAATTTAACAAACAATTTCTTATGGAACAGGCAAGGTCATTTGTATGGGGTATGCAGCCGACAATCGCCAACTACCAGAGTTTTCTTGCAAGAGACAGAAAAAATGAGATCGATTATCTGATGGAACTGTCCAGGGTCAGAAATAAGGCATTAAAATACCTGCTTTACGGTAAGTTCATGAAAAGCCCTGATTTCGAATCTCCTGAAGAAGAGTTTGATATATCCAGACTATCAATTTATGCAGGAAAAACAGGCAATAGTGTTACCACTTTCCGGGGAACTTTCCCTTTAATCTATTCCTGTACCTGGCAGGCTGAGGACATGGATCTGGGAATTGCCCTGGCAAGCATCGGTGACAAACCGGTTGAAATAAAATTCAGCTTTAATGCTGACGAATATGATCTGCCTCAATCAGGAAGGATATTCGTTATTGATGATACCGGTAAAAGAGAGCTGGCGAAATATTCGGATAAAAAAGTATTGGTTGATCTTACTCTTAAATCAAAAGGAATCTGTATTTTGGAAGTGACTTCAGAAAACTAGATTCGTTTTAGCACAGAGCCTATGGATAATAAATTTCGAATTATCATTTTTTGTGCAATAATATGCATTACGTCGTCGGTTCCTGCACAAACCGGGACAATTGTTTACGGCAACGCCAGGCTCCTGAATCAGAAGGATAACGGATTCAGGGGTATATGGTATATGAATGAACCTCTTGATAATGAGTATAAATTTAAATACAGCGGAGGACTGGGAACTTATCCTGCGAACCATTATCCATTTTCTGTGTATGTCCCTGAAGTAAATAAAACATTTTTTTGCTATGGCGGGACAGATGATTCAAATTCAACTCTTCTTCATGAGGTTGCATGGTTTAATCACCTGACGGGAGAAATTTCACTTCCCACTATCGTTCTGGACAAAGCCACGACCGACGCTCATGATAATCCGGTAATGCAGTTGGATAAAGATGGATATATCTGGATCTTCTCCACATCGCACGGAACAGGAAGACCTTCATTCATTCACAGGAGCTCACTGCCTTATGATATTTCAGGATTTGAACGGATAGCCGCAACCAAAATTGTAAATGGCATAGAGGTCCCGATGGATAACTTCTCTTACCTGCAGATATATTATGACAAGAATGAAGGATTCCTGGGACTGTTTACACATTATGAAAGACTGGATCTGCAGCTTGGCGTAACAAACGTAAGGGTTATTTCATGGATGACCAGCAGGGACGGGATCCACTGGTCGGAGTGGAAAGATCTGGCTGTTATTGATGAAGGAAGTTATCAGTCGAGCGGTCAGAGAGGAAACCTGATCGGGACATCATTCAATTACCATCCACATCGGCAGGAGAGGCGCGGACTGAATTACAGGACCAACCTGTATTGTCTTATAACCGACGATTTCGGGAAGACCTGGAAAACCGTAAATGGTACAACAGTAAACCTGCCCCTTACAGCTGTCTCCAATGAAGCGCTTGTTCATGATTATTCCGCTGAAGGGATGAATGTATATATAAGTGATCTCAATTTTGACAAAAAAGGCAATCCGGTTATACTTTATCTCACAAGCAAAGGCCCTTATTCCGGTCCTGAAAATGATCCGCGGCAATGGTATACGGCATGGTGGACGGGTAAAGAGTGGCGCATAAATCCGGTTACCACTTCCGGTAATAATTATGATGCTGGTTCGCTATATACTGAAGAGAACAAAAAATGGAGGATCGTCGGTTCGACCGAAACCGGTCCGCAACCTTATAATACGGGCGGCGAAGTGGCAATATGGGAATCGGGGAATAAGGGAAAGAGATGGGTTAAGGTAAAACAACTTACATACAATAGTGAATACAATCATGCTTATGTACGCCGGCCGGTTAATGTTCATCCCGGTTTTTATGGATTCTGGGCCGACGGGCATGGCAGACAGCTTTCAGTATCGCGCTTCTATTTCTGCAATAAAAATGGTGATGTGTTCAGACTCCCTCCGGAGACAGGGGATGAGAATTCAAAAATATTCCCTGCATTATTTACCCCGAAAAACCGGTAAGAATAAATATTATAATTCATATACTCTACGTATCCTTTGTGAAATCCTTAGGATGCAGGATTAAAATTATTTCTGATTACCGGATCACAATGGCAATAAAAGGTTAAAAAAATCGTATAATGTTTTGTGTTATACAGGTAAATAAAAACCAAATTATTAGTAATTTAACCGCTGGTCATTTAGATCGTTAATTTAAATATATTATTACTTTATGAATGGGAAAAATGTTTACTCAAATCTGCAAATGACCATGCTGGTGATTTTGCGTTTTTTGATCGGGTGGCATCTGCTTTATGAGGGATTTTCAAAATTACTGATCCCAAACTGGTCTTCATTTGGGTTTTTACAGGAGTCAAAATGGATACTTAAGGGTTTGGCACAGTATATACTGGCTCATGAGAATGTTCTTAATGTGGTGGATTTTCTTAACACCTGGGGATTAATAGTGATTGGACTGGGATTAATTCTTGGTTTGTTTACACGTATAGCATCTGTTTCCGGCGCTCTTCTGCTGTTCATATACTATTTAAACAATCCGCCGCTTATAGGACTCGAATATACTGTTCCATCGGAAGGCAGTTATCTTGTTGTAAGCAAGACTCTCATTGAGGCATTTGCACTGGTAGTTCTTACAGTCTTTCCTACGGGGAATGTTTTTGGACTGGATATGTTTTTGAAGAAATGGACAAATAAGAAGAATAAGGAGGTTTANNGACAGGTTAAACGCAGGACAATTCTGAAAGCCCTGATCGGGGTTCCGGTTCTTGGTGCTTTTGCTTTGCAGTTATCCGGGAAAAGAAATTATGACCTTGAAAAGAAAAGCAGGATACTCAAAGATCTTGAACTGGACAAGATACCTGCACCATCCATACCTCCGCTGGCCGGAAGTAAGGGAGATCTTTTACGTATAGGGATAATAGGTTTCGGAAACCGGGCAGCAACACATGCAAATGGCCTGGGTTATATGCATCCCGACGATGTGGAAAAGCGGAAACTGAACCGGACACTTGAAGACTGGCTGTTGCAGGAAGATCTCGGTGTGGCAATTACCGGTATTTGTGATGTTTTTGATCTTCATGCCGGGCGGGGACTTGAAACCGCGAAAAATACGATAAGAGCCGGAGGTGCAAGGGTGACTGATCTGCCGGTGAAACGTTACCGTACTTATCAGGAAATGCTAGATGATAAAAACATTGATGCTGTTATGATTGCCACACCTGATCACTCTCATGCCGCGATAACTGTTGCTGCTGCAAAAGCGGGCAAGCATGTTTATTGCGAAAAAGCCCCTGCTCATTCGGAGGAACAGATTAATGAAGTATATAATTCCGTAAAAAACAGTAAAATTGTTTATCAGCTGGGACACCAGGTTCCGCAAAGTGTTGTATTTCAGCAGGCTAAAGATATAATTAAAAAGAATATTCTTGGCAAGATAACTCTGATAGAGACAACCACTAACCGCAATACTGCAAACGGAGCGTGGATAAGACATCTGGATGCAAACGGAAATCCTAAACCCGGGGATGAAAAATCGATAGACTGGGATCAGTGGCTGGGCCCTGCGCCAAAAGTGCCGTTCAGCATTGACCGTTTCTATAACTGGACCAAGTTTTTCGATTATGATCACGGACTTATCGGTCAGTTATTCACTCATGAATTTGACGCTGTAAATCAGCTTTTACATATCGGAATACCAAAATCGGTTGTGTCATCTGGCGGGATTTATTTCTGGAAAGATAACAGAGAAATGGCAGATCTACTCCATTGTGTTTTTGAATATCCCGACCGAGATCTGACACTTCTTTACAGCGCAAGTCTTGCCAGCAGCAGAAGCAGGGGCAGAATTTTTATGGGCCACGATGCATCAATGGAACTCGGGAATGCCATAAATATTACTGCCGACAGAGACTCAACCCGTTATAAGGAACAGATAAAGGCAGGATATATAGATACATCGGGGCCAATGATATCATTTAATCCAACATCGGGGAAAGTTGATGCTGTTACTTCGGCAACTGAAAAATATTATGCAGCAAGAGGACTTATCACAACCAGCATAAACGGCCGGCAGGTTGATGTCACTTATCTTCATATAAGGGAGTGGATCAACTCCATCCGAAGCGGGAAAATGCCAAGTGCAAATATAGATATGGCATTTGAGGAGGGAATTACCTGCGTGATGGCTCACAGAGCTTATGTCGAAAAACGCCGGATTGAATGGGATCCTGTTAATAA
>DNOQ01000620.1:0-7374 GCA_003501665.1 Bacteroidales bacterium
TGCAGTCATGCAGTCGTGCAGTCGTGCAGTCGTGCAGTTGTCAATGGCTTTGCAAATTTAAGATTAATATTGAACTTAATCCTCCTTCAGGGGAGATGGGGGTCATTTTAATTTCAGCAATTCCACCTTTCTGAACTCCACCGGGTGACTCTCAGCCTGAAGACAAATATAACCTTCTTTTAATAAGGTTCCGTCAGGTACGGGATAAGTCTTCGGTTTATTTGTACCTCCCACCTGGGGCTTTGTATAGGTCATTACAGTATCTCCTTCAACAATATGATGAATGATACTGTCGCCATACACAACCAGTTCGGCTTTAACCCATACATCGCCGTGATAGGTTTTTGATGTTGAACTTAAACAGTGTGTTGTTATAAGGGAATCATTAATAACAATGTGTGTTCCCGGGGTACAGACATTAAGTGTGGACCGCGGATCAACACCATTCCCTCCCAGGAACTGAGCTTCAATTGATACAGGGAAATCCTGGTCAAGCTCCATCGATGCTGCAGATTGTGAATGAAGCATAACACCACTGTTGCGGAATGCCCATCCCTGGCCGCCCGGCACCTGTTCGCCCACAAAACGGTATTCAATCCTGAGCTTATATTTTGAAAAGGGTTCTTTATAAAATATATGACCGTATTCCGCGTTGAACTTTTCGTATTCATCATACCTCACCACCATTGCACCATTCTCAACCCTGAAGGTATTTTTATAATTCACATTGAGAGGAGAACCTTTGATCTTAATATCCCATCCGGTAAAATCTTTTCCGTTAAAAAGCCGGATCCATTCTTCTTTCTCCGCTTTGTTCTTCCTGGTGCCGCATGATGCCACGGCCAGTAACATCGTCAGCAAAATGATTGATTTTCTCATTGTTATTTATTTTTGATTATTTATTTTATTTACCACCGGACACACGAAGTTTTTCACGGGATCTTACTGTTTAACCTGCCTTTATGCCCTTGCACCCTTGCGTCTATTATATTAACCACAAGTAAACGGAGTTAACAGACTCACNNGCTCTGCGCCCTGAGCTATCAGCAACCATTTCCCTGATCGTCTTTTCGATCCCTTCGGCATCATACCCGCATTCCCTGTACAACTCCTCCTGTGTACCCTGTTCAACAAAATAGTCGGGAATACCCAGTCGTCTGACCTCTGCAGTGTAATGATTGTCGCACATGAATTCTATTACAGCACTTCCGAATCCTCCTTTAATCATGCCGTCTTCTATTGTGATTATTTTCCGGAATTTCTTAAAGACAGAGTGAAGCGCTTCCGTATCGAGAGGAGCGGCAAAGCGCATATCCCAGTGGGTAACGGATATTGATTCCCCTGAAAGCTTTCGGACGACTGTTGTCACATCATTTCCGGGGTGACCGATGCTTAATACGGCGATATCATCGCCTTCACTTATCAGACGTGCCTTTCCGACAGGGATCTCAGTGAATGGTCTCTGCCAGTCGGTGATCACACCTGATCCTCTCGGATAGCGGATTGAAAACGGACCATTAATCTTTTCGAGCTGGGCAGTGTACATCATATTCCTGAGTTCAACGGCATCCATCGGAGCAGAGACGATCATATTCGGTATGACTCTCATATAGGAAATATCGAAGAAACCATGATGTGTTGCGCCGTCAGATCCGACGATTCCGCCACGGTCTATACAAAAAATCACTTGAAGTTTCTGAAGGGCAACATCGTGGATAACCTGGTCATAGGCACGCTGAATGAATGAAGAGTATATGTTGCAAAACGGGATCAGCCCCTGTGTGGCCAGTCCGGCTGAAAATGTAACTGCATGCTGTTCAGCGATCCCCACGTCGTAAGTCCTTTCAGGCATCTCCTTCATCATCATGCACAATGAACAGCCGGTGGGCATTGCCGGCGTTACGCCTACTATATTATCATTCATTCTTGCAAGCTCCAGGATAGTATTACCGAATACTTCCTGATAAAGAGGCGGAGCATCTTTTGTGGTTGCTACTTTGATCTCTCCTGTCTGTTTATCGAATTTGCCCGGTGCATGAAATTCTGTCTGATGTTCTTCTGCCTGTTTGAAGCCTTTTCCCTTTACAGTGAGACAATGAAGTAATTTCGGTCCCTTAATCCTTTTAAGGTCCTCAAGGACTTTTACCAGGTGGAGGACATCATGTCCGTCGATTGGTCCGAAATATCTGAAATTCATCCCCTCGAACAGGTTACTTTTATCGAGGATAGTGCTTTTGAAGCCGGCTTCGAGCTGTGCCGCCAGAGTACGGGCATTTGGTCCGAATTTCCCGGCCCTGCCCAGGAAGTTCCATACCCTGTCCTTAAACCTGTTATAGGTACCGCTGGTTGTTATGTCGAGAAGATATTCCTTAAGTGCTCCAACATTCTGATCAATAGCTATTTTGTTATCATTAAGGATCACCAGAAGATCGGATTTGGCAATGCCGGCATTATTAAGTCCTTCAAAAGCTTCTCCTGCAGTCATGGCCCCATCTCCAATGACGGCAACAACGTGTCTTTTCTCACCTTTTCTGCTTGCAGCCACAGCCATTCCAAGTGCAGCTGAGATGGAGGTTGACGAATGCCCTGTACCGAAAGCATCATATTCACTTTCACTTATTTTCGGAAATCCGCTGATACCTTTGTATTTTCTGTTTGTTGAGAAATTATCCCGTCTGCCTGTCAGTATCTTATGCCCGTATGCCTGATGGCCTACATCCCAGATTATTTTATCATAAGGAGTTTTGAATACGTAATGAAGGGCAATTGTAAGTTCAACAACTCCGAGACTAGCCCCGAAATGGCCGGGATTATTACTGACTTCATCAATAATAAACTGTCTCAGTTCCGCACTTACCTTTACCAGATCGGCCGGATCAAGTTTCCTGAGATCTTCAGGTGATGATAAATTGAATAACAGGCTTTCACCCGGATTCATCGGAAAAAATATTAGGCTGCAAATATAACAATTATTATTCCGTGGTGTTTGAAAAAGCATACGCCGGATTTTCTTATTTTTGCCCTGTCTGAATTAAACGGTTGACAATATTTTATTGAATTAATGAGTTTTATAATATAAATATGTGAGATTATGAGCAGAATACGTTTTATCTCTCTGTTGGTGATATTTGTCATTTCAGTTGTTTCCTGTGTTCCGGGCAAAAAGCACAGAAGTCTGCAGGATACCAGCAGGCAATTCATGAACGAAAGAGATGACCTGAAAAGTTTAAATATCAGTCTTGAAATGACAAACAGGGAACTTGAAGCAAAGATGGCTCTTATGGAACAGGAAGTCAGCAGTGTGAGAGAAGATATAGCAAAGGCACACCGGGAGCGGGATAAGGCACTTGATGATTATAATACTGTTTCCGGGAGGTATAATGACCTTCAGAATGCTCAGGAAGAACTGATAAGGGGAAATGTACAAGAGACCCGGAAGCTTCTGACCGAATTACAGGCGGCACAGGCGAATCTGAAAAGCAAGGAAGATCTGCTGCGTCAGCTGGAGGAGTCTCTTGATATAAAGAAATCTTCGCTTGATGAGCTCACATATGAACTTGAAAAGCGTAATGCCAGGCTTGTTGAGCTTGAAAAGATACTGGATGCCCAGAAAAGGATTGCACAGGATCTGAAAAACAAAGTTTCGGAAGCCCTTCTGGGATTTGAGAACAACGGACTTACCGTAACACAAAAGAACGGAAAGGTATATGTATCACTTGACGAACAGCTTCTTTTCAGGTCGGGCAGCTGGGAAATAGATGCCAACGGGCGGAATGCCCTGAGAAAACTGGCAGTTGTGCTTGAAAGAAACCCCGGAATCCAGATAACAATAGAGGGTCATACAGATAATGTCCCATATAACCCCGGAGGAGGCCAGTTGCGTGATAACTGGGATCTGAGTGTTAAAAGGGCAACCACAGTTGTAAGAGTATTGCTCGAAGGATCAAAAATTGATCCGGCACGTCTGACAGCTGCCGGACACAGTGAATTTATGCCGGTGGACGCAAAGAATACTTCTGATGCCAGGCAGAAAAACCGGAGGACCGAGGTTGTTCTCACGCCCGATCTGACAGAACTTTACAATCTTATCGATAAATACTGATTATTGATTTATGAACAAGGATTAAGTATTACCTTAAGATATTTTCAGAAATCCTGCTGTTCCGAGAATTCCTGCAACCTAACCTCCATATTCTTCAAAGCTTGAAGAAGATTTTCCTCCGGCCGGAGAAAATCCTGATTCTCCCAGAATTCTGAATCATAACTGGTTATTGTTCTGGAAAAGACTGAATGGATAGGGGCAAGCTCCTCCCTTTCAAACCTTGCGATATTTTCAGTATCCATTTCGGTAATGGCCAGTTCGAAAAATACATTGAACTGACTATTAAACAGTTTTCTCTTCTGTTTTGATGTGAATATAAGATCACCCCTGACATGATTGAGAAAGTATCTGTTATTGAATTTACGGTAGCTGACTGAATATTTAACCGTTTGCGGCCATGTATCGAACCCACGGCTGGAACTTGATATGAACGAGCTCTTCATTTTGCTGATATATTTCGGATGAAGTTCGAAATCAGCATGAAGAATTGCAAAATCATACGTATTTATATACACTGAACCCCGGTAAAGAGGCTGATCGACACCTTCTCTCTGTTCAAAATCGATAACATACGCAGATTCTTCATCAAATGATACAATATCAGTAATTATGTATTTGTATTCGGGCATACTTTCTCTTGAAATAAAGTCGAAAGTATTTTTTACCCCGTCAAGTTCCAGGCATGTGCTCAGGCCCGCTTTGAGTCTGACTGCCAGTGTATCAGTCCTGTCGATATTCTCAATTTTCCGGCTTTTTAATATTTTTATCTGATCTCCGAGAAGAGAACCGGTATATGGACTTTTATAAATCCGGATTATAGCTTCGGAATAGTTCTGAAGTTCCTGTTTTTTCATTACGCCTTCGCGGTAAAAACCGGTGAGGAGAGCAGGAGTATTGCCATAGTTTCGGGATATTGCCGAAACAGACTTAAAAATAATTTCCTGTGGGATCTGGGTCCTGATAATGATTTCAGGGATTGAGATAAATTCTCTTCTCATCCTGATTGTGAAGTTATTCCCGGGAGTCTGCCTCACCGGAATTTCTCTTGCCAGATATCCAAGATAGGAAATTGACAGTGTGTCATTTAACCATTCGGAAAGAATGTTCAGTCCGAACTCTCCTGATGCATTTGTAACGGTGCCTTTCCCGGTATTCTTTAATCCGACAGTAGCAAAGGGCAGTGGTTCGCCTGTCTCTGAATCAACAATTGTTCCCGTTATATATTCTGTTTTGAAGGGGATTATTGAATCGGTTTTTACAACCGGCAGGGGTATGTATCTGGAAATAATTAAATATTTATCGATTATGTTATATACAAGAGAGTCATTCTGGAGGATAGTGTCAAGTATGGATTTCAGACTGGTATTCCTGAATGTCATATTAACTCTTCTTTCAGGATCAATAAGACGGCTGTCGTAGGTAAAATTATAGCCGGTTTGCCGGGTTATCAAATTCAGTGCACTGCCAGTCTTAACCATCCCCGCCCTGAATGTATACAATGAATCCAGGATAGATTCCTGTCCTTTTGCATCATTCCACAGGGTTAGTAAAGTTATCAATAAAATGGCCTGTATTCTCCTCAGTATGTAGCCATTGTCTGACAACATTTTTCATCAGATGAGTCATTTTTTAGAAAGATGGTAAACATTACCATCCTTTGTATAACCCAGGTTAAAGCTATAACAAATCAGGCGAATTATTGTTTCCTGTATCTGATTATTGATCGGGGATGTCCATGTTTCTTCCAGAATTGCGGGATCATCAGCGACTATGTCCATGTTATAAACTCTTTTAAGATCCCTGAATACAACATCAAGAGTCTGCCCGTCATACAGGAGTATGCCGGTATTCCAGGCCATATAATTGAGATCATGGTTAAGTGATTTATCCGACTTTTTTGAATCGATTGTTCCGATAAATCCCGGATCGATGACAAGAATATTATTTCCTGAATTATCTGAAAGGATCACTGAACCGGTTTTGACAAACACTTCAACAGCTGAATCCGGATTGCTTGTTATTACATTAAAGGAAGTTCCCGTTACTTCTATCCTGGCTTTTCCTGCATCAATGGTAAAGGGGTCATTTTTACCGGTTACAACTTCAAAGAAAGCTTCACCCGACAGGAAGACTTTTCTTCCTGATTTTCCATAATCTGAACGGTAACTTAACAGTGTCTCCCTGTTAAGGATCACCTTGCTTCCGTCGGGCAGAGTGACCTCAAGGTTTTTCTGGTTGATATCGGTAGCTACGGTGAACTTCTTGTTCAGGATACCCTTATTTGTCAAATAGAGTCCTGCTAATCCGAGCCCCAGGATTATAAGCGCTGCAGCTGCTATTTTTATAAAGTTATTCCTGAAAAAGGATATCCTGACACCGGTTTTAATTTCCCCTGATTGATTTATTCTTGCAAGAACTTTATTCCAGGCCTTATCTACATCAATTTCACTTTCGCTGCTCATTTTTCTTATTTCTTTCCACTGATTAGAGGTGTCGTCATCCACGTCAGTTTCAATTCCGGTATTGGTTACTTTTTCTTCCGACAGGAATGAGGCAAGTTCTTCCCACTCCCTTTCAGTGTATTTCTCAGTGTTCATTCTGTATTTCATTTTCCTTTTAATGCTTTTCTGAATTCTTTAAGCGCTTTTCCCATGTCGGCTTCGACTGTTTTGACTGATATAGCCAGTTTGTCGGCGATCTCATTATATTTTAATCCTTCAAAGCGGTTCATGCAAAAGATCCTGCCGCATCGTTCAGGCAGGCGTTCCAGTACTCTGGCAATGGCTGACTGAAGTTCATTATACCTGACCATTTCCGATGTGTTGTCGATATTTTCTGCCTGACCCTGTATGATCTCCCTTTCATGTTTTTCAATTACTTTTTTGTGTTCCAGCAGGTGAAGGCATTTGTTATGTACAGCCCTGAAAAGATAACCGTTCAGAGAAGTATCAATTCTGATTTTGTTTCTGTCGGTCCAGAGCCTGAAGAAAAGATCCTGAACAATTTCCTCAGCTGTATCATGGTCCCTGACAAACGATTTTGCATATCGTACAAGTGAAACATAGGAGGACCGGAAAAGTGACTCAAACTGTTTTACATCACCTTGCCGGATCCTTCTGATTATTTCATTGTCACTGGTCATTAAACCATTATTTCTCCAGATCGTCCCTGTCGCTGAATTTAAGCTTGCGGCTGAGTCTGCGTATTGCCGATTCAATGCTCTGGTCAGGTTCGATAACATTATAATCACCCCAGAAATCGGGATCAGCAAA
>DNOQ01000620.1:7594-12289 GCA_003501665.1 Bacteroidales bacterium
CGGTTTTTTCTTGATAAATATGGATGAAGCAGCAGCTTTGTCAGAAAGGTTGAATCCGAATTCTGCTTCTGTTATTGCACCTGATTCCATTGCGATGAACAGGGAGCCCATGAATAAAGGCTGATCAACCGAGGGTCTCTGAATGAATTCAATAACATAATGAGGTTTATTATCTATTTCGATAACACCGGCAAGGGAATAATTATAATATTTCATTGCATCAAGAGTGAGGATAGCTTCAGTGTTTTTGGCTATATCAAGCTGAAGGACACTTGTAGTACCTCCCTGAAGTTTAAATAAAATTGTATCCATTTTTTCAACATCGGTGTTTTTTCTTCCTTTATAGATCCTTACACCGTCAAATCGAAGGTCGCTGTTATAAGGCGCTTTGAATATTTCAACAACGGCTTCTCCGATTGAGACATAGGTCCTGTTTTTACGTATTGTCTCCCTGTAGAAGGCTGTCATCAGATTGGGAACCGATTCGTAATTCCTCCCGATCCTGGAAATTGCCCTTTCTACTATAGCTTCAGGATCAATTGGCCTGACTATGATCTCTTTGATGGGTATGGGTGCCGTTTCGAGCGATATAATGTTTTTATAACCATCATCCCGAAGTGAACTTACCGGTATAATCTTATTTTTATATCCCAGAAAAGTTACCTCTATATTATGATTAATTAATTCCTGGCTGATCTTCAGGGTAAATTCACCATCAATATTTGTGATTATACCAACATTTGATTCAGCAACTGCCACACTGGCAAATACCAGTGCCGTTCCTGTTTCCCCATCAACTACCTTGCCCCTGAGGGTTATAAGATCCTGTTCTGCCAGTTTCTTCCTGTTGCCCGGTCCTGTTGCCGATACTGAATGGAATGTAAATGCCAGCAGAATGATAATTGCATAAAAAGAAAAGTTTCTGTTAATCTTCATGGCTTTAATTTTTTTGAATAATAGCTTTAATTTTTGTTTCTGTTAAGAGTATTGAGTGTATCCGGATATAAGACCTTCAAGAGGTATGTTTACCCTATACTTTTCTGAGAATTATTTTATTATCTTACAATGAAATTTGATCAGGAACATGTTAAATTCCCTCATTAAACCTGTAAATCTCGTAATGTCAGGATACTCCTTCCTGAAAAGTTCGATATTGCATAAGGCTGAAATATCAGGAATGCCGGTTACTGTGAGCGTGGAACTTACCAATCATTGTAATCTCAGTTGTCCCGAATGTCTTCGCGGTTCAGGGAATATGACAAGAAGCAGGGGTAATATGAATCTTATGCTTTTCGAAAAGATCGTCAGTGAACTAAAGCCATACCTGTTTGAGATGAGCCTGTATTTTCAGGGAGAACCGATGCTGCATCCTGATTTCCCGTATTTTATTGAAAAATCTGTTGGTATCAGAACCACACTGGCCACAAACGGTCATTTCCTTTCGCCTGATAATGCGGAAATGCTTGCTCTTTCGGGGCTGAACAAATTGATAGTTTCACTCGATGGAATGGATCAGGAGACATATTCGGCTTACAGGATTAATGGCGACATAAATATTGTAAAAGAGGGGATCAGGAACTTATCTTCGGCAATAAAGACTAATAAATCCTCACTGAAACTTGTGATCCAGTTTCTCGTCAACAGGAAAAACGAACACCAGATACCGGAGGCAAGGTGCTTTGCACGGGAAATGGATGCTTCACTCACACTGAAATCAATGCAGATAATAAATGAAGATGCTTATGAAACATGGCTCCCCTCAGAAAGGAGATTCAGAAGATATGAACTGAAAAACAATAAATATGCAATCCTGAGCAGGCTTCCCGATAATTGTTCCAGAATGTGGTTCAATCCGGTAATAACGTGGAATGGTAAAATTGTCCCCTGCTGTTTCGATAAGAATGCCGATCATATTCTCGGTGATTTAAATGAAAATTCTTTCAGGGAAATCTGGACAGGGCCGAGGTACAGATTATTCAGAAAAAGCATAATGAGCAGCAGGAAGATGATTGAAATATGCCGTAATTGTTCATCAGGACTTTCCTGGAAAATTAATGGCTGATCCGGATAATTTTTATTACCTTTTGTAAAAATATCTTTCAATATAAATTATAATTCCTGATCCATGATTCTTTCCGTCTTTTTGTTTATTGCAACAGCTATTGTACCGGATTCATATCCCGGTACAGTTAAAGGATCATCTTCCGGTTATGAAGGAGTGCTTACTGTTAACGGCCTCTCAGACAGCGTGGTTATATACAGGGATGAAAGAGGTATGCCGCACATATATGCCTCAAATGAACACGATCTGTATATGGCAGTGGGTTATGTTTCTGCACAGGAACGACTCTGGCAGATGGACCTGATAAGACGAAGTACCCAGGGAAGACTTTCAGAAATATTCGGCAAATCCTTTTTGCAGGCTGATATTATTTCGAGGTGCCTTCAGATACCTGAAAAATCCGCGAAAATACTGAAAGATCAGGATCCTGCCATTATTGAATGTATGCAGGCATATACTGACGGGATAAATCATTATATAAATTCCTGCAAACGATTGCCCGTCGAATTCAGGATTCTGTCATACAAACCGGACCCCTGGAGGATGGAAGATATAGTCAATATAATAGGATTGATGGGATGGAGCCTTGGTTCAAGAAATCTGACTGCAGAGCTTTTTAATTATCAGCTGGTCCGTAAGGTAGGGGCCGAAAAGGCTTCCTCTCTTATCCCCGACTGGGATGTGGCTTCGGAAATTATTTACCCCGATTTCAGACTGAACGACACTCTTATTTCAGCGGCAAGGTCATTGATTTTTTCGTTCGACCAGATAAAAAACCTGGGCGTACCCTTATTTTCAGGCAGCAATAACTGGGCAGTATCAGGGAACAGAACCAAAACCGGCAAACCCTTGCTGTCGAATGATATGCATCTCCCCTTTAACAATCCCGCAATCTGGATTCAGATGCACCAGGTTGTGCCGGGAAAATTAAATGTTACCGGGGTTGTGATACCCGGTGAACCTTTTGTTGTGGCAGGGCATAATGAAAAAATTGCCTGGGGAATGACCAACCTGATGGTGGATGATGTAGATCTGTACACTGAAAGGATAAATCCCGAAAATCCCGGGCAGTATCTTTTTAACGGTGAATGGAAAGAATTGAAAAGAAAGGAGGAAGTCATCAGGATAAGGGGCGGAAACCAGGAAATGGCAGTTATAAGATTCACGCACCGCGGACCACTGATCTCAGGACTGCTTAATCCTAACCACTTATCGCCGAAGATAAAATGGCTTGGTTATGATTACCTGGCCGGGCTTAAGGATCTGGAAGATCTGTCGCTCAGCATTAAATGGTCGGGTTATGAGGTCAGTGACGAGGTAAAGGGTATATACCTGCTTAACAGGGCAGGGGGATGGGATGATTTCAGGTCGGGCCTGAAATATTTCAGATCCATAAGCCAGAATTTTGTTTATTCAGATACTGAAGGAAATATCGGTTTGAACACGGGTGGAGGCATTCCGTTAAGAAAGGGTAATGGAATCATGATCAGAAGCGGGGAAACAGATGAATATGACTGGCAGGGATTTGTGCCTTTCGATCAGCTTCCATACAGTTTTAATCCACCTGGCGGCTATGTTTCATCTGCAAATAACAAAACCGTTAGTGATGATTATCTTTACTTTATCAGCCAGGATTTCGTAGTTCCTTACAGGATAAGGAGGATAAGAGAGATGCTGGAAGAAAAGGAGCTTTTTGGTATTAATGATTATAAAAGAATGATAACGGATCAGCACTCTGTTTTTGCCGGGTTGCTAACACCACATATATTAAAACTTGAAAGCATGGCCGGGGGGTTATCAGGGCTTGAAAGAATGGCTCTGGGAGAACTGTCGGAATGGAATTATGACATGAATCCCGGACTTAAGGCTCCTTCAGTTTTTGAGTTCTTCAGGATCTGTTTCAGGAAAAACCTTCTTGCCGACGAACTGGGAGATCTGTATAGTCAGCTTTATTACATGACAGGAGAATATTATATTTATAAATTAATTACTTCGGGTGTTGATGAATGGGTGGACAATATCAGCACGCCACAATCCGAAACCCTTGATGATATAATTATGCAGAGTTTTAAGGACGGGGTAAATATGCTGGTGAAACAACATGGTAAGAACCCCGAAAAATGGAATTGGGGAAGAGTCCATACAATTACATTTGTTCATCCGCTGGGTACGGTTAAGATACTGAATTCTTTATATAAACTGAATTCCCGAACATCCGGGATTGGCGGGAGTGATCACACTGTTTGCCCCTATTTTTCCGTTAAACCCGGATTCAGAGTAGCTCACGGTGCTTCAATACGACACATATTTAACACAACCGACTGGGATGATTCATATTCGGTTCTTCCGGGAGGTGTTTCGGGAGTGCCCAAAAGTGAATTTTATCTTTCACAGGTTAAAAAATATCTTGACGGGGAATTCTACCAGGATCATTTTTCCATAGAGCCTGTAAAAAGTTCAGCGAAATATAAAATGACCCTGAAACCCTGAAACCCTGAAACCCTGAAACCCTGAAACCCTGAAACCCTGAAACCCTGAAACCCACATGCATCTGACTACATAAAGTATATTATTATAATAATCAGCGCCATGTCCGCCAGCTGGCGGATCCGACCATTAAAAATAAATTATAT
>DNOQ01000620.1:12321-36097 GCA_003501665.1 Bacteroidales bacterium
ATTGCAAACACAAACACGTATGTATATAATTTTCAGACATGTGGGTTCCATCAGACCATTTAAATTAAAATTATATACTGATGAAAATCTTTAAAAGTATCCTGATTGCACTGGCTGTAATTATTGTAATTGTTATTATTGCCGCATTAGTTATCGTTTCCGGGATAAAAAAATCAGCTCTGCCTGAATATGACGGACAGATGACAATAAACGGACTTAACGGAGAAGTAACAGTATACAGGGATGAGCGCGGAATGCCTCATATTTATGCAGCAGACGAACATGATCTCTATTTTGCCACGGGTTATATTATGGCTCAGGAGAGGCTATGGCAGATGGATCTGATAAGACGTGCCACCACCGGAAGATTATCCGAAATATTTGGTGATGACTATATCCGGACCGACCTTTTTTTACGCAGCCTCGATATGACAACCAAATCGAAAATGGTACTTAGTAACCAGGCTCCGGAAATTACTACCTGTCTCCAGGCTTATGCCGACGGGGTCAATAAATATATCAGTGATGCCGGGAGAAAACTCCCTCCTGAATTCAGAATTCTCTCCTACAAACCCGACGAATGGAAACTTGAAGATATTGCAAATATTATTGGTTATATGGGATGGGATCTGGCTGCCGGAAATCTTTCAGCTGACATATTCATCTACCGGCTTATAAATAAAATGGGAGAAGAAAAGGCCGGTCAGCTGATTCCTGACTGGATTACACCTGCATCACCGGTATTTCCGGAATTCAGACTTGAAGAGGAGAGCCTTCGGGAAGCCCTTTCATTTATATCCGCACTCGACAAGCTCCAGGCTCTCGGAATCCATTCATTTTCGGGAAGCAATAACTGGGCTGTATCCGGTGCAAGATCCACTACAGGGAAGCCTCTTTTTTCAAATGATATGCATCTGGGTCTCAACTCTCCGGGAATATGGATGCAGATGCATCAGGTAATTCCCGGTAAATTTAATGTGACCGGTGTTGTTGTTCCCGGTGAACCTTTCATCGTTGCCGGGCATAATGAAAAGATTGCCTGGGGTATGACCAACCTTATGGTCGATGATGTTGACCTTTTTGCAGAAAAAATAAATCCCGAAAATGAGAATCAATATTTCTTTAACGGTGAATGGAGGAACCTGATGGTGAGAAAAGAAATAATCAGATCAAAAACTGGACGGATCGACACCCTGTTGCTGAAATTCACACATCGTGGCCCTGTGATATCGGACTTAAGGGATATTAAGGATGCGGTACTTACAATGAGATGGTCGGGTTATGATCCGAGTGATGAACTGAAAGCTGTTTATTCCCTTAACAGAGCAGCCGGCTGGGAAGAGTTCAGGGAAAGCCTGGAATCCTTCAGCTCAATAAGTCAGAACTTTGCATATGCTGATATTAACGGTAATATAGGCCTTGTAACAGGAGGAGGGATACCGGTGAGAAAGGGATACGGATCAACAATCAGGTCGGGGGAAACAGATGAATTTGACTGGAAAGGGTATGTGCCGGCCAGCCAGCTTCCCTTTAGTTTTAATCCGGAATCCGGATTTATATCTTCGGCTAATAACAAAACGGTAAGTGATGAATATCCTTATTATATTTCGTTCAGATTTTATGTCCCTTACAGGATCGACAGAATAAGGCAGATGATCGGTGAAAAGGAAAAGCTGGGAATAGATGATTTTAAAAGAATGGTTACTGATCAGCATTCTGATTATGCAGCACTTCTTACACCTTTTATCCTCAGGATTAAGGATAGAATTCCGGAAATGAACCCGGCTGAAACCAGAGCTTTTAAAATTCTTCAGGAATGGGACTATAATATGAGCGCAGACAAGATTGCACCAACAATCTTTGAGTTTTTTACAATAAGTTTTGCCAAAAACCTGTTGGGAGATGATCTGAATGAACTTTACAATCAGCTGCCGGGCTCAATAAAAGATTATTATATATACAGGATCCTGGTGACAGGCAGCGATCAGTTTGTGGATGATATAACAACTTCGGTAACAGAAACTCTCGATGATATTATTTTCAGGAGCTTCAGGGATGAAATAAAAACTCTTTCAGAATCTTATGGAGACGACACCGGGAATTGGATCTGGGGAAATATTCACAAATTTGAACTTGTACATCCGCTGGGAACAGTGAAGATTCTGGATCGTATTTTTAATTTCAATTCAGATTCATACGGAGCAGGGGGGAGCAATCATACAGTCTGTCCGTATACTTACGGGGAGGATTTTAAAGTGACCGACGGGGCTTCAGAAAGGCATATTTACAATACTGCCGACTGGGATGATTCATATACTGTTATACCAACCGGAGCATCAGGTATTCCCGCGAATGAGTTTTACCTTTCGCAGACCAGGACATATATTGAAGGAGGATTTTACAGGGATGCATTCAGTGAGAATGCTGTTAAAGCCGCGGCAAAATACAAGCTGATACTTAGACCGTCATAACATCTTTTTCTTTCTGGGCGACTATTTTGTCGACTTTGGCATTAAAATCGGTGGTCATTTCCTGAACCGTTTCGGCAGCACTTTTTTCAGTATCTTCGGGAAGACCGTCTTTCAGAAGTTCTTTAAGTTCATCATTTGCCCATTTACGGGCATTCCGGATACTAATTTTGGCAGTTTCTCCCTCATTCCTTACCTGTTTTACCAGCTGATGTCTTCTCTCTTCGGTAAGGGGAGGAATATTAATCCTGATCACTTCACCGTTATTAACAGGTGTAAGACCTATATTGGCTGCCATAATAGCTTTTTCTATTGTCTGGAGCATGGTTTTTTCCCATGGCTGGATGAGGATCGTTTTTGGATCGGGAGTGTTGATATTCGAAACCTGGTTCAATGGCGAGTTTACTCCGTAGTACACCACGGTAATACCATCAAGAAGAACAGGTGTAGCCCTTCCTGCACGAAGCCTTGCAAGCTCATGTTCAAGATGATCAACGGCTTTTTGCATTCTGTCCCTTGTTTCTTCCGTTATCAGTTCAACATCTTCATTCATAATAGCAATATTATCTCAGTTAGTATTACTGACTGCATTATAAATCTTATTTATAAGCTGCAGAACGACAAATTTAATAAATTAGACAGAAAAGCAATCTATCCTCAGATATAAATAATCGTTCCGGTTTCTGTTCCGGTAACAAGTTTTACAAGATTGCCGGGGATATTCATATTGAATACCACTACAGGCATTTTGTTTTCGCGGCACATTGTAAATGCGGTAGAATCCATTACTTTAAGCTGGCGTGAGATAACCTCATCGAATGATATCCTGTCGAATCTTTTTGCATCGTGGATCTTTTCGGGATCATCAGTATAAACCCCGTCAACCCGTGTACCTTTAAGAAGTACATCGGTCTGAAGTTCGACTGCCCTGAGTGCTGCAGCTGTATCTGTTGTAAAGAAAGGATTTCCGGTCCCTCCGGCAATTATACATACAGTTCCATTTTTCAGTTCTTCGGATACTTTATCTCTGATATAAAGGCTTCCCACTGGTTCCATCCTGATGGAAGTAAATACTTTAGCCCTTACTCCTTGTTTTTCAATTGAGTTTTCGAGAGCGAGACTGTTTATGACTGTTGCCAGCATTCCCATCTGGTCGCCTTTTATCCTGTCGAATCCCGATTGTGTTCCGGTTGATCCCCGGAATATATTCCCGCCTCCGGTCACAATTGCCACTTCACAGTTTTTTTGAGCCACTTCTGCTATCTCACGGGCATACATGTCAAGTATGGTTTCGTCAATTCCATGATTGGATGAACCGGCAAGGGATTCACCGCTCAACTTCAGTAATATTCTTTTATATTGCATAATAACGGCTGATCGGTTATGGATCGGGACGAAAGTAATAAAAAAAATGGCGCCTTGAAGCGCCATTTCAATTGATTCATGAACAAACCCTTAAAGGTTCAGGGTATATCTTTTAAATGCTGTTACCTTAAGATCAGGATCAGCAGATTTAAGATATTGATTTATTGTCATTTTGTTGTCTTTGATGAAATCCTGGTTCAGCAGGGTGCTTTCCCTGAAAAACTTGCCAAGCTTACCTTCAGCTATTTTCTGGAGCATGGCTTCCGGTTTACCTTCCCGTCTGGCCTGTTCTTTTCCGATCTCAATTTCCTGGTCAATAACTGATTGCGGTACATCGGCTTTGTCGACTGCTACCGGGTTCATTGCTGCCACCTGCATGGCAATATCTTTATAAACCTGCAGGTCCAGGCCGGCTTTTGTGAATCCCACAAGTGTAGCGAGCTTGTTCCCCGGGTGAATATAAGCATGTACGTATGGAGCTTCGATTTTGTCAAAATATGACAGTTCAAGTTTTTCACCGATTATACCGATGTATTCTACAACCTTGTCGCCAACTTTTGTACCGTCCATTGAAAGTGCTTTTAAACCTTCAAGGGTTGACGGATTATTTTTAAGGGCAAGATCAAGTATGTTATTGGCAAATCCCAGAAATTCAGCATTTTTTGCCACGAAATCAGATTCACTGTTAAGAACGATCATTACGCCTGTTTTACCGTCGGCAGTTACCCTGGAAAGAACAACTCCTTGGGTGGCTTCTCTGTCGGATCTTTTATTAGCTACCGCCTGTCCTTTTTTCCGGATTATTTCTATTGCTTTGTCAAAATTGCCATCAGCCTCTTCAAGAGCCTTTTTACAGTCCATCATTCCCGCGAGGGTAATCCGTCTGAGTTTGGCAACATCTGCAGCGCTTATTGCAGCCATTTAATCTTTAATTTAATTTGTATACTAATTATCTGATTTCATCCTCTTCTTCAGAATCTTCGATGATGCCGGTGATAGTTTCCTCTTCGCCGGAACCGGATCCGGAAACATCATCTCCGGTATCTTCTTCCTCCTCTTCGGGCTCTTCCTCCTCCTCTTCAACAATAGCTTCTATAAGTGCCGCGGGGATATCTTTTGTCTCAAGCTCTTTTCGGATGATTCTTCTATCTTTTGGTACTTCCTTGTCCTTCTCATTTTTTCTTTCATTAAGACCTTCATCGATAGCCTGGCAGAGGATATCTGTGATAAGTGAGATGGATTTTGATGCATCGTCATTAGCAGGGATCGGAAAATCTATGTCAGCCGGATCGGAGTTTGTATCGACCATTGCAAATACCGGTATTCCGAGGCGTTTGGCTTCTCTTACTGCAATATGTTCCTTACATACGTCAACGACAAAAAGGGCTGAAGGAAGACGAGTCAGATCAACTATGCTTCCCAGGTTTTTTTCAAGTTTTGCCCTCTGCCGTGTTACCTGCAGTTTCTCACGTTTTGAAAGGTTTGCAAAGGTACCGTCAGTCGCCATTTTATCAATTGACCCCATTTTCTTTACAGCCTTGCGGATAGTCGGGAAATTGGTGAGCATGCCTCCCGGCCATCTTTCAGTAACATAAGGCATATTTATATTGTTCACTTTTTCGGCAACAATTTCCTTCGCCTGTTTTTTAGTTGCCACAAAGAGGATTTTCTTGCCTGATTTGGCAATATGTTTCATTGCTGATGCTGCTTCATCAAGCTTGACGATGGTTTTTTCCAGATCAATGATATGAATTCCGTTTCGCTCCATAAATATATAAGGAGCCATGGCAGGGTTCCATTTTCTTTTAAGATGTCCGAAATGTACTCCGGCATCAAGTAATTCTTTGAAATTTGTTCTTGGCATTTATAAATATTTAAGTTTACATTCTTTAAAATCAATTGCAGAGTAGCCCCGTTTTAAGGGAGTCTGTGCAATTTAGATACTAAACTTGTATCNNTCGCGTGTAACAAAACCATTTGCCTTAAGGGGTTTTTTATTCTCTTCATCAACTTTGATCAGAGCTCTTGTTATCCCCAGCCTTACAGCTTCGGCCTGACCTCTTACTCCACCACCATCAAGATTGACAACAATATCATATTTATCGGCAGCATTTAAAAGAAGCAGCGGTTGTGTAACGACATACTGAAGCGTATCTTCTCCGAAATAATTCCTGTAATCTTTGCCATTAATGGTTATATTGCCTTTGCCATCATTTAAATATACTCTGGCAACGGCCGCTTTTCTTCTTCCAATAGCATTGATCGATTCCATATATGTGAATTGATTATTTAAAGTTCAACTTTCTTTGGTTTCTGTGCTTCATGAGGGTGAGATGACCCGGTATAAACATGCATGTTTTTGAATATCGCCCTGCCCAGTCGATTTTTGGGAAGCATACCTCTCACGGCATTTTCAATAAGTCCCAACGGATTCTTTTTGAAAAGCTCCTGTGCCGTGGTAAATCTCTGACCTCCGGGATAGCCTGTGTACCTTACATATTCTTTATCAGACCATTTTTGGCCGGTCAGGGTTATCTTTTCAGCATTAATAACCACAACATTATCACCGCAATCCACGTGTGGTGTAAAGTTTGTCTTGTGTTTCCCTCTCAGCATACTGGCAATCACCGTCGCAAGACGTCCCAGAACTGCTCCTTCTGCATCAATAACTACCCATTCCTTGTTTACAGTCGCTTTGTTTGCCGATACTGTTTTATAGCTTAAGGTCTCCACTTCTTTTGGTATTATTAAATATACTTTAACTAATTGTTAAAACCCCGTTGATTTTCGGGATTGCAAAAATACAACATATTTATTAAAAAAAAAGAATTTGAAAGAATTTATTCCGGTCTGCAAAACTAAGTATATTTTTACATGCCAGTTTACTGTAAAGATTTATTTAATATTTAACTCTATGGATTATGACCGGTTATTTTTAAACAGGGCAGTCGGGATCGCGGTCAGTGGAATAGAAGAAGGAGGCGGACCGTTCGGGGCTGTTATTGCAAGGGGAAATGAGATAATTGCCGAGAGCAATAACACTGTGGTTCTTGCCAGGGACCCTACCGCCCATGCCGAGATAAATGTAATCAGAAAAGCTTCCGCGATACTTGGCACACACAACCTTCCGGATTGCACTCTTTATACATCATGTGAACCATGTCCCATGTGTCTTGGAGCCGTTTACTGGTCGGGAATACGGAAGGTCGTATATGCTTATGACCGCATGGATGCTGCTTCGGCAGGATTCAGCGATAAGTTCATTTATGATGAAATAATGCTTGATGCTTCATCGAGGCACATTTTATTTCTTCATATCCCTGATTGCAGTGGCGGAGAACCATTTAAGAGGTGGGAAGAATTTGAGGACAAAATTTCATACTGAAATGGAAATTGCTGAAAGGTTAACAGTTGATTTTTTTACCCGTGATGTACTTGAAGTTGCTCCTGAACTTATCGGCAAAAATATTGTAATCAGACAAAATGGTGGCAGGTTAAGAAAATTTATGATTACCGAAACTGAAGCCTACCGGGGATTGGAAGATAAAGCATGCCATGCAAGTCGTGGCGTGACTCCAAGAAATAAAGTAATGTTTGAAAGGGGAGGGAAAATTTATGTATATTTTATTTATGGAATGTACTGGATGCTTAATTTCGTAGCCGGTGAAGAAGGAATGCCACAGGCTGCACTTATAAGAGGAATTGAGGGATTCAATGGTCCCGGAAAACTGACAGAGGCGCTGGGAATTGATAAATCCTATTACGGGGAAGACCTGACCCTTTCTGATCGTATATGGATTGAAGATACTGGATGTAAACCTTTGTTCAGGGTTGGTCAGCGGATAGGTGTCGATTACGCGGGTGAATACTGGAAAAACAGGCAATGGAGATATTATATCTGACATTTTTTTCCGTTCTTTAAAAATTCGATTATTCAAAATATTATTTATGAATTCAGTATTGGACACTTTCCGGCGCTGGAACAAAATAACGGGATGGTTAGTGTTTGCCCTTTCGGCAACCGTTTATATCCTGACCGTTGAACCCACTGTCAGCTTCTGGGATTGTGGTGAATTTATTCTTTCTGCTTTCAGGCTTCAGGTCGGGCATCCTCCCGGAGCTCCCCTGTTTATTATGCTTGGCCGGATTGCCACCCTCTTTGCAGGCGGTGATGCTTCTGATGCCGCATTAATGGTCAACATTCTTTCAGGACTTTGCAGTGCATTTGCCATAATGTTCCTTTTCCGGACTATAACTCATCTTGTAAGGAGGGTATTAATCAGGGACGGAGTATTTGAGCCAAAATATATTTTGCCGGTCATCGGCAGCGGACTTACAGGAGCGCTGGCATATACATTTTCCGACACTTTCTGGTTTTCAGCGGTGGAAGGTGAGCTTTATGCACTTTCATCACTCTGCACCGCACTTGTTTTCTGGGCTATGCTGAAATGGGAAGAGGAGGCAGATGATCCGGCTTCCGGAAGATGGATAATTCTTATTGCATATATAATGGGTCTGGGACTTGGAATTCACAGACTTAATCTGCTTGTTATCCCGGTTCTTGTTTTTGTCTTTTACTTCAAAAAATACAAAGTTACCGGAAACGGAATACTGCTCACTCTGCTGGTGGCTGTAACAATCCTTGGCACAATGGTCTTCATACTGATACCGGGAGTTCCGAAAGCTGCAGGCTGGTTCGAGCTTTTCTTCGTTAACGTCCTCGGTCTGCCATATAATACCGGACTTCTTGTTTTCGTCGCTGCTGTTATTGCATTACTCGTCTTCGGTATTAAATATTCTGTAAGAAAGAACAAAATAATCCTTAATTATATCATTACAGCTCTCACGGTTATAATGATCGGCCATTCTTCCTATGCAATGATCATGATCAGATCATCGGCCAAGCCTCCGATGAATCAGAATAATCCCTCGGATATTTTCTCCCTTGCCTATTATATCAACATGCAACAGTATGGTAGTTCACCGAAGTTTTTCGGACCTTATTACAGCGCACCTGCCGTTGATGTCAGGAAGGTAATTTCGGGATACAACAAGATTAATGGTAAATATGAACCATATTATCGTCCGGAATATGAATATGATGCCAGGTTTGAGACTGTTTTCCCGAGAATGTACAGCCCTGATACTGATCATCAGCCGGTCTATGAATACTGGGGTAAAGTAAGAGGAAGGAAATATACAATCGGCTCAAGATCAGGCAGAGAAACACTTGTATGTCCGACTTTTGGAGAAAACCTGCGGTTCTTTTTCAGTTATCAGACCGGATTCATGTACTTTCGTTATTTTATGTGGAATTTTGCCGGCCGGCAGAATGATATACAGGGAAACGGGAATAAAATACACGGGAACTGGATCAGTGGGATAAAATTCATCGACAATGCACGTTTGGGTGACCAGGATCTGCTTCCGGCGGAACTAAGAAATAATCCGGGCAGGAACAGATATTTTATGCTTCCGCTTTTAATTGGTATGGCCGGTATTCTGTGGCAATACAGGAAGGATAAAAAGGGTCTCTTTCTTGTTTTTTCATTTTTCGTTATGACAGGGCTTGCAATCATTTTATATCTCAATCAGTCTCCCAATCAGCCAAGAGAGAGAGATTATGCCTATGCAGGTTCATTTTATGCATTTTCAATCTGGATCGGAGCGGGATTTATGCTTCTCTATGAACTGCTTCAGAAATTTCTCAGGCATAAAGAATCTGCAATCGTTACATTAATGATCCTTCTTACCGCCGGTCCTGTACTTATGGCGATCGAAAACCGGGATGATCATAACAGGGCGGGTCGAAATACTGCAAGGGATATAGGTTCAAATTATCTTGAATCATGCGCTCCCAACAGCATCCTTTTCACATACGGTGACAATGATTCATTCCCTTTATGGTATATTCAGGATGTTGAAGAGGTTCGGACAGATGTGAGGGTTGCAAACCTGAGTTATCTTCAGGCAGGCTGGTATATTGAAATGATGAGGCAGAAAGCTTTTGAATCGGATCCTTTGCCCCTGACACTGCCGCAGGAGAAATATCGTGAAGGATTACGGACCCAGCTTCCCGTTTTATCAAGGATCGACAAACCTGTAAATATCACTGAAATTGTGAATTTTGCGGGCCTTGATGACCGGAAATACCACATCGATCTTTCGGGAAGAGGTGATTATGTGAATTATTTGCCTACCGGCAAATTGCTTATTGATGTCGATTCTTCGGTTGTACTTTCAAACGGTACGGTTAAAGAGTATTTCCGAAACAGGCTTCTTTCACCCATTATATGGGAGTTTACCGGTTCGGATGCATTCAAGGACGATCTGGCCATAATGGATCTTCTCTCAACCGGTAAATGGACCCGGCCGATTTATTTTTCGACAACGGTACCTTCTTCTCAGTATAACGGACTGGAAATTTTTTTTGTTCAGGAGGGTATGGCATACCGTATTGTACCAATAAAAACCGGCGGGAATGAAGAGGGAGATTTCGGAACCATCGATCCGGTTGTCATGTACGAAAACCTGATGAATAAATTTAAATGGGGTAATGCTGCCGATCCATCTGTTTACCTTGATGAAAATAACCGGAGGATGTTCAGTAATTTCAGGAGGCTTTTCGGGAATCTGGGTAAGTCATTGCTTCAGAACGGGGATACTGTTAAGGCTATTGAGGTTACCCGCAGGGGCCTCGATATTGTGCCTGCCGATAAACTGCCGCACGATTTTTTCAGCATCGGCCTCGCTGAAGTACTTTTAAGATCAGGACAGAAAGAAGAAGGCGACAGACTGGCCGGTGAAATTATTAATTATTCCAAAGAATATCTTGAATATTCAGTCGGGCTTAATACTGATCAGCGGTATGGTCTTGACTATCCAACAGGCATAAACATGCAGGCCCTTCTGGACCTTTACCGGATGGCACTTAATCTTAATGACACTGATCTCACCGCGATCACTGAAGCTCTCGTTGGCATGTATTATGATAAATTATATACTCGTAAATAGCAGTTAATGAGGCTTTTTTCCATGCCGTCCGTCGCAGGCAGGCTCTATCCGGGGGCTCTGTTCAGAATCAGAACAAAGGAACGGGTCCTGTTTCTTACATTTGACGACGGACCAGATCCTGATTCAACACCCGGGATTATTAATATACTTGATAAACATAATATCAAAGCCGCCTTTTTCTGCGATGGCAGGTCAGCCGAGATCTATCCGGCGCTGGTGGGTATTATAAAAAGAGAGGGTCACCTGATTGGTAATCATGGGTATAATCATCCGGACGGATGGAGTACTTCACTCAGTGAATATTGTTACGATGTTAATTATGCGTCACGGTTTACATCGGACACTTTGTTCCGCCCACCTTTCGGGCATTTACGTTTTAGCCAGTACCGCGGTTTACGTGATTCTTATAAAATCGTTTTCTGGGATGTAATGCCTTACGATTTTGACAAAGAAATTGATCCCGGCAAATCCCTTGATATTTTGAATAAGAGAATAAGACCCGGGTCTGTGATCGCTCTCCATGACAGGAGTGACTGTGCCTCTGTCCGGTTCCTGGATGAATTTCTCGATACCTCAGTTAAGCGGGGATATAGATTTATATGTCCTGAGTTGCAATGATCTTTCTCATTGAAGATTCTCAGGATTTGTTTTTAAGATTGAAGTATTTATTTTTGAGTTACCTTAATTTCAGGGCAGATGAATATTCTAATTCTTGGCTCCGGTGGGAGGGAGCATGCTCTTGCCTGGAAACTTTCGCAGAGCAAAAAAGTACACGGGATCTTTTCCGGGCCTGGTAATGCAGGTACTGCTGAAGTCGGCACCAATCTGATGATTGATCCGGATAATTTTGAGCAAGTGAAGGAAGCCGTTCTTAAAAACGATATCGGAATGCTTATCCCCGGCCCTGAAGCTCCGCTGGTTTCGGGGATTCATGATTATTTTCTTGGAGATGAGATTCTCAGAAATATACCTGTGATCGGACCGGATAGATCGGCGGCACGTCTTGAGGGAAGTAAAGATTTTGCCAAAGGATTTCTCACTCGTCACGAAATACCAACTTCGCGATATAAAACATTCGACAAATCGACAGAAGGAGGTGTGCGTGATTTCCTTAATACACTCAAGAGTCCTTATGTAATAAAGGCTGATGGTCTTGCTGCCGGGAAAGGAGTCGTTATTATCGATGATATTGGCGAAGCAGAGGAGGAAGCAAAAGCGATTCTCGGGGGTAAATTTGATAAGGCCGGGAGTAAAGTAGTTATAGAACAATTTCTTAAGGGTATTGAATTATCGGTTTTCATAATCTCTGACGGAAAATCGTGGAAGCTTTTACCCGAGGCAAAGGACTATAAAAGGATCGGGACAGGAGATACCGGTTTGAATACCGGGGGTATGGGCGGAGTTTCTCCAGTGCCTTTTGCTGGTAAGGAGTTCATGGATAAAATAAGGAATAGAATTATTGAGCCTACAATAAAAGGTCTTCTGGAAGAAGGGATTGTTTATAAGGGCTTTTTGTTCTTCGGGCTTATCAATGTTGAAGGAGATCCCTTCGTAATTGAATACAATGTCCGTCTGGGAGATCCTGAATCGGAGGTTATAATACCCAGAATCAGGTCAGATCTTTTTGAATTGCTCGAAGGAGTGGCACAGGGTAATTTATCGGAACGTGTTCTTGAAACCGATGAAAGATTTGCAACGACTGTAATGCTTGTTTCGGGAGGTTATCCCGGGAGCTATGAAAAAGGCAAAGAGATTTCCGGGCTGGGGTCAACAAAAGATTGTATTGTTTTTCATGCCGGAACAAAAATGGCGGATAATAAGGTAATTACAGCAGGGGGCAGGGTGCTGGCCGTAAGTTCCCTGGGTAATACCATTCAGGAAGCGCTGGAAGGATCATATCGTAATTCAAAACTGCTCTCCTTCGATAAAATGTATTACAGGAAAGATATAGGATTTGATTTGTAAAGCTGATGTTACTTAAAATATTCAGGGGAACGGGGCCGGAAGTAATCCTTCTGATAATCATTACGCTTATATTGCTTTGGCTCAGTGCGTTTATTGATCCGCAGGTTCAGTCGGCAGCTGTCTATGAAGTAAAGCCGATGCCGTTATATGGTGTGCTTAAATATTTAACAGGAACGGATATACGGGCAGGTGTAATATTAACATTCATTATTCTGACGGTATTGCTTTTTTTACTGGTTAATTTCAATACATCTGTTTTTTTTATAGAAGAGAGAACATTTCTTCCTGCTTTTATATATGTTCTTTTCAGTTCTCTTCTGCCCTCACTTCAGGTTCTTAATCCGGTTTTACCTGCATTGGTATTCCTGTTGCCGGCATTAAAAAGAATTATGGAAGCTTACAGGAAATCCGGTACAGCTTTCAATTTTTTTGACGCAGCCCTTCTTATCAGTATCGGCTCACTTTTTTACGCGGATCTGATCTGGTTCGGACTCCTGGTATTCGCAGGTATAGTATTGTTGAGATCGGTAAATATGATTGAAATATTTATTTCGGTCGCAGGTCTCTTAACTCCATATATTATGGTCTTCGGGATCTGGTATGTTATTGGCAATGACATGGGAATACTGGCAGGGGATCTCAGAGAAAATCTTTTTGCAGGGAGCCCTGAGATTGCTTTTTCAGGAACAGAAAAGGTTGTTTTGATCTTTTCGGGATTGCTTATTCTGGTAAGTACTCTGTTTCTGTTTCAGCAGGCGCACAAAAGAAAAATTAAGTCACGTAAAACCTTTTATCTTCTTTTNNTATCACACTATTTTATTTTTGTCAGAAAGAAGAAAATAGCAGAGGTTGTTTTTACCGGATTTTTCCTGCTGATTTTAGTTATACAGGCTGTCCGGCTCTTTTAGAAAGTCATTTTATCATTGAAACCACACCGACTCCTGATCCTTTTTGGCCTCCTGTAAAATCGAAACTGAGCTGGTATATACCGCTCTTATTGCAGATAAAATCTATATAGGGATATGTTTTTCCTGATTTAGGGTCAAAGGAAGATAGTACGGTTTTATTGGCATCATCTTTAAGGTTAAGAAAAAGATGTCCTTCCGAATCTTCGGAATTACACATGGAAAACCTGTATTTAGTATTTTTCCATAATGACATTTGTGCTTTGTATCTTGGTTCTCCGGGAGTTACAGTTTTGCCAAGCTGAACCCTGAAATCTTTAAGGTATCTGGCATCCGATCCCGCATTCATTATGCAATTGGTTACAAAAGGATCCGATGATTGTCCGTGTACCATAATTCCTGCTGAGACCAGCAGGAAGATGAATGATAAATATATCTTCATATTAATTATTTATAACCAATTTGTTACGAATTGTCCTGGTGACCTCAATTATCCCTGCTAATTGTTCATCAGACATTTCGACATTGCTTGTCTCAGTTTGTTCAATAACCAGTCCGCCGTTTTTTTCCACACTAACCGGGTCACCGAGCGTATACGTTATCTTTACATCCCTGTAATGGTCTTTTATTTCCTGCAGGTAACCACAGAGTGCTCTGTATTCTATATCGCGGTTACAATAGGGGGCTGCAAGCATAATAAGGTCATTAAGGATGATTTTTTGCTCACCGATCCGGTCTTTCAGCACAGGATCAGGAAATTCCCTGACCACCTGGGTGGCAAGGTACTGCCCTTCGATCCAGACGCCGACGATCATAAGTGTCGAAAGATGTCCATTACCGTTTTCTCGCAGATATTTATCGATCCGGGTATATGAATCTATTGAAAGAAACAACAGGGAATCGAGATTTGATTTGTTAAGCGATAATCTTTTAATCGTTTCAAAATCAAAAAACTGACCTACTTTCAATCCTTCCGCAAGCTTTTTTATGTCCGACAGGATATTAATGGCGGTCCCTGTTTTTTCATACATATTAAGATAACCCAGATCAGCCCCGAGAATTCCCAGCGACAGCGCCTTAGCAAAAGCTGTGGGCTGCTTATTGGCATCAATTGCCGATGCCAGATAATCAGGAGAGAATGGTACAGATAAAACCTGAAGCAGGTTTGCGATCTCAACCGGAGAAGCAATGTTATTCGAAATATCGGCAATCGCTTCTGCACTTAATTTTTCAGCCTCAGCTAAAGGGATTGAATCAGCTTCGGGAAATACAAATCCTGAGCTGGTTTTGGAAGAATTCCTGCAGGAGATAAAAAATACAAGTGCTAACAACAGAATTAAAACAGACTTTCCTTTCATCCGGATACATTGATTGATGCAAATATATAAAAAACTATTTAACTATTTACTGATTAACCGTTTTCGGATCTTAAATTCTTCAATGAACTTTACCGCTTTTGCAAGCAGATTATAGTACAAGATTGAATAAAGTAGCAGCGTGCTTATCAGAACCACCATGATATTGAACCTGAAAGTATCAGTTCTGAACCCCAGGAAGTATTTTGATGGGGCAAAAAAATGAGTTCTGAATGAAAGGACTCCTTTTCTGAACGGATCAAGGTAAACGGGATCAACGTTCTGAATAATGGTATTCTCATAGATGAACATTTTATGATGTTCATAATATTTGGTAACTAATTGCTCCAGTTCGTAATTATAATGATCACTCTGAAGTTTTTTAAGTTTCAGGGAATTCAGGTTATAAAATCTGTCCCTTATGTTGGTTGCTGAATTGAATTGCATTTTAAAAATTCCGTCCAGCTCATTAAGATATGTCATTGCCGAATCAGCAATAACCTGATCAAATTCTCCGGCAGCAAGCGAACGGATATATCTGAATTCAGCGACTTTATACAGAGCCCTCATTCTTATAAATTCGTTTAACAGGAGAGTCAGGGTATTTTGATTCTTGTCGGTAAGTAAATCTTTAGAAATATTACCTCCTGCTGCATTAAATCCGGAACGGCTTGCTGTTATGGCTCTCTTTAATTCAGGTATCCTGTACACTCTGTTGAAATCGGATTCGCTGATTTTCTTCTGCAGGGAATAATATGTCTCATTGTCAATGCTGTATATAGTTCTGCTTAACCTGTTATCCTTGAATTGCGACACCATCAGAGCTTCATATGTCCATCTTGTCGGCATAAGTTCTGCTATAAGGGGTACCTGTCCGACGTTCCCTATTTTCCGGTTAAGCTTGTCGAAAGGAAACATTGCACCGCTCAGAACCATCATGGGTATTATTAACAGGGGTATAATGATATAAATTGTAATTGCTGAGTTGAATGCCGATGAAATATTTAGTCCGATCATATTTGCACAGAAAGATGTGGTAAAGAGGGCTATCCAGTAATGCATAAAAAGGTCCTTTACACCAAGCACGGGATTAGCGATAGCCAGAAACAGAACTGACTGTATAGCAGAAATGATAATCATCACTGTGACTTTTGCGACCAGATAGCTGCTTCTGCTCAGATTCAGGAAATGCTCTCTTTTAAGTATATTTCTGTCCCGGAATATTTCCTCTGCACTTATCGTGAGCCCGAGGAACAATGCCACAATAATGCTCATGAAAATATATATCGGGATATTATCATTTTCAGCAAATACATAAACTTTCGATTCGGGATCGGGGATATATCTGATGATAAAGGAAAGAATAAGTCCCAGAACAGGTGCTTCGATCAGAGTCAGTGTAAGATATTGCCTGTTGGATAATTTGCTCTTAAGGTCTCTGGAAAAATATATCAGGAATTGTCTGATCCTGTCAGGTCTTTCAAGATTACTGTGTGGTTTTTCTTTTACCTCGGGTTCATCGGTCAATGCGAATTTCTTTTTAAAAATTGCAGCCCATTCCCGGGGTTTTATTTTTCTCTTTTCAGTGTATTTCCCGAATTCATCCACAATCTGGGTTTCGATGATATTAAAAATGGATTCGGTATTCACATTCCCGCAGGCAGGACATTCCCCTGCCGATGAGTTGATCTGTGCATCGAGTGTTTTGAAATAAATGACGGCATCGACCGGATTCCCGTAATAAGCCATGCATCCATCCTGGTCCATGACCAGGATTTTGTCGAACATTTTAAATACCTCTGAAGAAGGCTGATGTATAACAGAAATGACTAACTTACCTTTCAGTGTCAGATCTCTCAGAAGATCCATGAGGTTTTCTGAATCTCTCGACGAAAGCCCCGAAGTTGGTTCATCCAGCAGCAGAACAGATGGTTCCCTTATCAGTTCCAATGCAATATTGAGCCTTTTTCTCTGTCCTCCACTGATTGTTTTATTGTAAGCTGAACCGACTTTCAGGTTCCTCTTTTCAAAAAGTCCCAGATTCATAAGAGTCTGGTCAACAAGTGATGTTATTTCAGATGTTGTTTTACTCTTAAAGCAAAGGCAGGCAGCATAATACAGATTTTCAGATACAGTAAGGTCTTCTATAAGAAGGTCATCCTGCGGAACATATCCCATAACACCCTCAAGTGACGCATTATCTTTAATAATATCAAAACCGTTGATTCTTACGGATCCGTCAGATGGTTTCTGGATCCCTGATATCAGATTAAGAAGGGTAGTTTTGCCGGAACCGCTTCCTCCCAGGATTCCGATAAACTGACCCTCTTCAGCTGAAAAACTAATATCGTCAACTGCCGGGTGACCCTCGGTGAAATAGTAGGATAAGTTTTTAACCCTGAAGGATATTTTATTGATAATGGTGTTGGAAAGAAATTTTGAAATTATATCACTGTAATAAATCGGATATCCCTGTAATGAACGTAGAGATCCGCCCTTTGCAAAAGTATATATCCTGCCGGGGCTTATTGGCAGCCCGTTCATGTACAACTGTTCCTCCGACAGGTATTTCAGGAACATGAGGTCAACACTTGCCAATTTCAGACAGATAATGGTTGTATCGGGGTACCCTGAAATCATTTTTTTACAAATACTGCATTCGCTGCAGCCGGGGTAGAATGTCAATATTGACGGATTATTAAGATTTTCAGGAGTATCATTTTTAACAAACAACCCTGTTGCTTCAAATTCTCCGGCAGGGATATTAAAAACTTCAGCAACGGTATTTATTATATTCATTCTCTGGAGAGTGAACCGGCGGTCAGCATTCACCAGTTCAAAAAGACGCATTAGTGCAACAACCTTCTGTTCCTGGTTAAGGGTGCGGTTGATCTTTTTACATATTGAAAGGATTTTAACAGAATCTTTTACCGATGGTTTTCCTCCGGAATCCTTTTCATCTGATTTTTTCACAACAGGACCTGCATGTTCATCGAAAAGTGCGAGGTATTCCTTTACATTTTCACTTGTCAGTTGTCTGGTCAGAAAGTCACGGACGTATTCCCGTTCACTTATTATCATACCCCCGTCCTGTTTGACAATCAGGGCAAATAATTCCATAAGTGCTTTCAGAATTTCTTCACTCATCGATGCTCAATGCTACTATCAGTTGCAGACGCATCTAAGTTATAAAACTATTTCTTTTTAACAGAATCTTTTACAAATTTTCTTTGGATCCAGCCGGGGATAATCGCCGCTCCGATTATAAGGTATGGGTAATAACTTATTATTCTCCATATAATTGTAATGGCCAGGGCAATTCCACCNNAAAGAATGCAACAAGGATCGCGTTTATTACAAAATATCTGGAAGTCCACGAAAGAAAAGTGGCAGTAAAGGCATTGAACCAGAAACCAACTGATTTATTTCTGAGATCTTGTGAACTTGATACTATATCATTTCCGGCCTTCTCAGCAGAATCTTTCCATTTTCTGAGCCCGGGTAACCGAAATATATAGATCAGGGTTTTTCTTATTTTATCCGGATCAATGAAGAGTCCGTATCCTACCAGGATCACCCATCCGAGAATAATTGAATAACCTATTGCAGCTACGATTATCAGGTTGTTCAGCAGGGCGGGTCCGGTTCCCTGAAGTGAAGTGGTGAAAAGAACCTCCTTGCCGACTATAAGGAGAATCAGCGGAAACAATATTACAAAATAAAGCTCATCGAGAAAAGAAGTCGCCAGAACTATTGAGGTGCTTCTGCCAACTGATATTCCCTCTTTGTGGATGAAAACAACCGCAACTGCCGTACCACCGACTGTCGATGGTGAAATTGCGGAGGTGAATTCCCAGAGCATGATAACTTTAAATGCCTGTTTCCAGGTAAGGTCATTTTCCGAAAGGATCCTTATCCTTATTATGTATCCAAGGTCTCTGCCTATCATAAAGCACCAGGCTATGAAAAGCCAGAAGACTGATCGCCATGTAATCTTAAGGTAACTTAATATTTCCAGGTTGATTTCACGGGAAATCAGCCAGGCAACAACCCCAAGGCCTATCAGGATGGGAATTAAAATCCTTATGGGTTTAAGATTCCTTACAAGTTCATAATGTTTCTCCTCACTCACCTGTCACCGGTTTCTTTTCCATTCGAAGGTATACCTGCCGCTCCCTGTTTCCGCCATCAGGCGGTCATTAGGATATCTTTTCCCGTTCATTCTGTAACTGCCGGTGTTTTCAGGTATAATTACCCTGGAACTGCATCCGGCAGGTATTGTCACTTCCATCCGGAAGTTACTTTTCTTAAATTCCCAGTTTACCGTTACAGTTCCATAGGGAGTCTCTTTTGATGTTTTTGCCCATGAGATCCCTGCCGGGATTTGAGGATCAATAATGACTGACCTGTAACCAGGGGTCTCTTCAGAATTTCCTATTCCTCCCACTGCCTGGTAGAACCACGATCCTATACCGTTATAGCAGTTATGGATCCTGCTTCTGTTACCGTTCCAGTGCTCCCATGTTGTTGTAGCCCCATTCTCAATCATATAAAGGTATCCCGGATATCCTTTTTTCAGGAGCATTGAAAAGAATAAATCGGCTTCCCTGTTTTTAACCGCCCATTCAGTGAATACGGGAATTCCAACAAGACCACAGGCAAAATGACCATTGTATTTGTCTGATATCAGTTCCCTGAGATTATTGCGGACTTTATCAATAAGGTTATCAGGGACAACATCTGCCAGCAGCGGGAAGGTGAGATCTATCTGTGATCCGCTGCCGTAAACTGTTAAATCAGGATTATAGAATTTTGTATGTACCAGTTCTTTCAGGAACTCTTTTCCCGAATGATATTTTTCAGAGTCAGATTTTTTCCCTGTGATTTCTGCTATCTTTTCCATGGTATCGTAGCAGATTATAATAAAGCAATTGTTTACCAGATCTACTGATGCAGGATCGGTCTGGTCAACTCCTTCGGGTACAGCCCAGTCGCCCAGATACCAGTTCCGGTAATCAGTGTCGGGCCATATCTGAAGCAGGCCGTCAGGGGAATATTTATCAACGTATCCGAGCCATTTTTGCATGACCGGATAATATCTTTCAAGTATCCGGATATCGCCGTAATTCAGGTAGGTTTTCCACGAAGCGGTAATAATAAAGCCGCACCAGTATGGACCTCCTCCCGCGGGATAAGGATTGGGGGCGGTATGTGGCATCCCTCCGTCGTCACGAATACAGTCAGCCCATGCCTGAAGCCAGTTTGAATAGAGAGGTGCAAGATCAAACATTATCTGCGCTGTTTCCGTTGAGGCATTACCGTCACCTCCGTATCCAAGCCGTTCAATCTGCGGACAATCAACGATATAACCTCCAAGGCTCAGGCATCTGAGTGTATAGTTGATCATATCATGTATTTTATTTATTTCAGGGTTTGAACATTCAAAGGATGAAGCCCGTCTGTAACCTGTATGGATCAGATGTGCTTTTATGTCTCCTGGCTCAGGGGCATTACTGAGGTTTGATATTTTAATATAACGGAATCCGTGATAATTGAATTTATTGCAGAAAGATTCATTATTATTCCCTGCAGAAACAAATATATCCCTCTGGTTCTGGTTAACCATATTTCCATCCTTATCCAGGTGATCGCAGTATTCCATTAATATTTTTTCTCCCTTTTTCAGTTGCGGGAACCTTATTTCTGCATATCCCGTTATGGTTTTTCCCATGTCCGCGAGCCATGTGTTGTCTTTTATATTTACAACGGAAACGGCACTGATGGTTTCGAAAATTCTGTCAGGTTCAGAAAGCTGAGCTGTTGCTTCTCCCGTATTAATATCAGCAATCTGTACGGGGTTCCATAAAGTATTATCGAGAGATTCTTTCGAAAGATCAGGAAGGATCAATGTTGCATCAAAATATTCTCCCCCGAAACGGTGCGGTCGCCATGTGCCTATTGTTTCATAGCCGCTGTTTCTGCCCCTCCACTCCGAATCAGTGGCAATAATTTTTTGCCAGTTTCCCCCGGTCAGTTTTTCCAGCTGGGCCCTGACGTAGGGACCGTTATCCATCACCCCCGGTAATCCACTGCTGTACCAGCCCTGGGCTATCCATAATATCAGGTCATTCCTCCCTTTTTTTATAAGGGAAGTGACATCGTACACGAGCACAAGCGATCTTTTGTCAAACTGCGAGACTGCTGGTGTAAGTACATAATCTCCCGCTTTACTGCCATTAAGATATACTTCGTGATAACCAAGCGAATTTACATACAAGTATACTTTTTCCCCGGTGTCGGCAAGATCAAAAGTCCTTTTCAGCTGGGGACTTACGCTGTTTTCTGATCCGACATGAAATCCTATATAATCAGCCTGCCAGTCGGTTTCCTCAAGCAAACCTGTACTGAAATATGCTACATTACTCCAACCCGACGAAATGTCATTTTCATTCCAAATCCTTATTTTCCAGTAACAAATTGATCTTGAGTACAGTTCCTTTCCCTGATAGGGTACCATGTGGCTTTCGGATGAAAAGATCTTTCCTGAATTCCACAGATCAGCTATCTCTTCTTCAAGTAATTCAANNTTCCAGCTTAACCGTGGCTCCTTTGTAGCTGCAGAGAGCGGATCAGTGAGGTTTTCGCATCTCAGGTCATATATCTTCAGATCTGTTATACGGCTTACACATCCTGTCAGCGTGAGAAAAATTATGACCACGAACTGAAAATATCCTGACATAGTTTTAAAAGTTTATTATCAAATTGCATAATCTGTTAAAGATAATCTTTTATCAGCGATAAAAATAATAAGAAAACCTGCAAACCATGATATACCGATCCGCAGGTTTCCGATTCAACCTAACCTCAAAAACCGGACCCTGATCTTAAGAGATAATTATCAGGGTGCCTTACTAACCTTTTCCGGAATATTAATAATCTGTCAGGGCAAATGAAATGCCACGCTGGATTCAGATTATATGTTATAGACAGCTTAGCCGGTATGTTTATTCCAGGTATTTGGTAATTATTTTAAAAAAAATGGAATAAATTGCCTCCGAAATGGTCTATATAGTGAATATTGAGAGTAAAAAGTTTTAAGATAAAATGAAAAGAACTTTGATAATATCGGGGATTGTTTTTTTGGTCGTGGTAACAGGCCTGATCATCTTTAACAAGCTGGTATCGAAGAAACATGAGGTCAGTGTTTTTGCCGAGGTTAAAGAAGGTCTTTTTGAGATAACCATATCAGGCTCGGGCGAGATGCTGGCCGAAAACTCATTTGATGTTAAGGGGCCTGATTTATATCAAAGCAGTAATGAAGGCGGAGGAGGCGGTGGAGGATTCAGGCCGGGAGGAGGGCATGACCGGATGCGGATAATGAGTTTTAAGATACAGGATATAGTTCCTGAGGGCACTATAGTTAAAAAGGGGGACTATATTGCACAGCTCGACAGAACCGATTATGATAATACACTGAAGGATCAGCTACAGAACCTCACTACATTAAAGGCAAACCTTGAGATGAGGGTTCTTGACACTGCCGTTACTCTTAACAATCTGAGAGATGAGATCAGAAATCAGGAATATGCAGTTGAGGAAGCAAGGATCAGGCTCACGGAATCAAAATATGAACCACCGGCTACAATCCGGCAGGCAGAGATTAGTCTTAATAAGACTGAAAGGGGGCTTGAGCAGTTAAAGAAGAACTATAATCTCAGGCGTGCTCAGGCGCTGGCAGATATTAACCAGACGAAACTGGCTCTGCGGAACGGTCAGGAACTGGTAAGCGCCCTTCAGGAGTTTCTCTCCCAGTTCAGGATAACTGCCCCATCCGATGGTATAGTAATTTATAAACAGGAATGGAACGGCACAAAGAGAAAATCCGGATCTACGGTAAATGCATTCGACCGGGTAGTTGCCACACTCCCCGACCTGTCGTCAATGATCTCCAAAACTTATGTTAATGAGATAGAGGTCAGTAAGGTTTCCACAGGACAGAAAGTAGTAATTACCATTGATGCATTGCCCGGGAAATCATTTTATGGTACAATAACGAATGTGGCAAATGTGGGCGAAGTGCTTCCGAATTCCGATGCAAAAATGTTCGAAGTGCTGATAAGGGTTGACAATCCTGATGAAGTCTTAAGACCTGCCATGACTACCTGGAATAAAATAATAATCAAAACCATCAATAATGCGATCTATATACCGACAGAATGTGTCTATACCGGCGCCGACAGCATCCCGTTCGTCTATAAGAAGAATAAGACACGGCAGATAGTTTTGCTGGGAGAGATGAATGAAAAACACGTGGTTGTAATAGAAGGACTCGAGCCAGGAACTTCTGTTTATGTTGTTCCTCCGGAAAGATCATCAGATTTCCGCCTGGTGGGAGAGAATCTTATTGCTGAAATCAGGAAAGGAAAATGACTGGGCCGCCATATCGTCAAAGACTTTAACCTAAAATTGTATCGAGTTTAAGGATTCCGAGATATATCACACCCTGCGCAACGAATCTGAATATCCTTGATATCCCGAAAATCAGATAAAGCTTCAGCGGATATTTTAACAGGCTGACGGCAATTATGATCAGGGGAAAAGGGGAAAACGGGAAAAGCGCTGCAATAATGATAAATGCCCCGCCCCATTTTCTTACCATCGTTATATATTTCTCCAACACACCTTCGGAATATTCTTTTATTCT
>DNOQ01000206.1 GCA_003501665.1 Bacteroidales bacterium
GACCACACAAATCCGCTGAAAAGGCCAATTATAATAGCAAATAAAAAATCTTTCCACATTTCTGAAAAAACCTTTCCGACAGATACTGCCCCTTCGGCAATTCCGTCAAGAAGCGCGAGCCCCACTACAAGGCAAAGAACATCGCTTAGTGCAGATTCCAGAATCAGGACAGATGCGCTTTTACCTTCCATCCTTAATTGCTTGACCATGGGGATCACAACCGCAGAAGAGGTACCGCCTATAATGGCACCTATAAAAACCGAGCTAAGTGGATCAAGAGAAAAGAAAAACCTGGTAATAAAAGACGCTATTATGATTGTTACTACGAAATTTATAACAGTAAGCAGAGTTGCAGAACCAATTGCACTTTTAATTTCCCTGATTTTAAGTCCCGAACCGCTTTCAAAAAGAATTACAATAAGAGTAATTGTAGTAAAAACACTTCCTATTTTACCAAAGAAATCTTTTGTGATAAAGCCGCTTACAGGGCCAATAATGATACCAATAAGTAACAGAAGCAGAACATTTGGAATTTTCGTTCTGTTAAATAACTCATTGAAAGCATGGGAGGAAAAAATTAAAAGTCCCAGGATAATAATTGTAAGATAGATGCTCATTGGAATATTCTTTTCAAAAATCGTATTAAAACTACAGATTTAAAATCAGATTATTAAGGTTACAATATATTGGATACTATGATCATCACGAGTAATAAATTTATCAAATTAATCATTTTCCCGATTAAAACAGGACAATAAATTCCGTCAATGCAGCACCCAAATTAAACATCCTGCAACTGAATTTCAAATTGTTACAAAGTATTAAGGATTAGTGCGAGAAACAGGTAAAGCTGTAGAAAGTTATTCATGCCTGATCGATTCAATAGGTTTAAGATCGGCTGCTCTTTTCGCGGGAAGGTAACCGAATGTAATACCCACAATAACTGAAAAACTAAATGCAATAAATACCGAGTAAACGGTAATAAGGGTTTTAACCTCGGTGAGAATTCCAATTCCCAGCGAAAGTGCTATTCCCAGAAAAACTCCGATCAGACCTCCGGTAATGCTTAAAGTCATTGCTTCGGTAACAAACTGGCCCATGATGTCGGATCTCCTGCCTCCGACTGCCCGTCTTATACCAATCTCCTGTGTTCTTTCCAGAACGGATGCAAGCATTATATTCATTATGCCAATTCCCCCCACAATAAGCGAAATTGCGGCTATCGATGCCAGCAGAATGTTGTAAATCCGGCTTTCATGTTTTTCCTGTTCCATCAGCTCATAAGGAATAATAATACTGAAATCATCATTGTTGAAATGCCGTCTTGCCAGAATACTCCTGACAATATCTGCAGCTTCCAGTAACCTGTCAGAACTTTTCAGTCTGACAGTAACCTGTTTTAGTTCGCTTAAAAGTATGTTTGATTTGGTTATCCTTTTACTGAAAGTTGAAAGTGGTATATACACATCATTATTCAGATCCCGCGCAGCAAGCTCCCCTATGGTTTCAGTAAAAAGTGCTTTGATTTTCAATACTCCTGCAACTTCAAACCACTGGTCGCCTAACTTGATATTTCTGCCCACCGGATCTTCATAGCTAAAAAGCTCACGGGCAATGTTTGCTCCCAGTACACATACCTTCAGATGCCTGTTATAATGATCCATGTCAATAAATGTCCCCTTATCCATCCTGAAATTCAGAATGTCAGTTATCTCAGGAGTAATGCCTATGACAGTCGCTTTCGACGATTTGTCATGATACATGGCATCAAGCTTTGCTTCAGCCTGGGGAGCCATTCCAATTATCAGGGGTAATATTTCACCTATTGCTTTTGTGTCGTCGAGAGACAAACCCTTAGAAAATTTTGTACGGACCTGTTCAAGCTCCGTGTCGGTAAAATCTTTGTCGCGGATGATGATATTGCTGACCCCAAGATCCTGATACTTTGCCATGGCCTGCTTTTTTGCACCTTCACCAATCGATATCATGGTAATTACAGAAGCAGTTCCGAAGATTATTCCGAGCATCGTCAGAAATGATCTGAATTTATGATCACGCAAACCATTGAATGCAACCCTTATACTTTCTTCGATATGCATGGTAAAAGTTATTTTCCTGTTATAATTTTTTCGGGAAGCACAAGATTTTGTCCGGACCTTAGATCCCCTGATACAATTGTATAAATATTGTTTGAAGGGCCGGTCGAGACTTCAGTCTTTGCTATTTTACCCCTCTTAATTACATAGAGATAGAAGTGTTTATTTTCCTCGAGGATACAGCGTGTGGGAACATAAATTTCATTCCCGCTTTCATACGTTATATATTCACAGCGGACTGTCATTCCCGGCTTAAGTCTGAGATCAGTTTCCGAAACAAGCACTTCCGTCAGGAATACTTTTTTCTTATCCTGTTCAATGCACACTCTGCTCACCTTGCTGATGGTTCCGTTGAACGGGACTGAGGGGAGTGCATCTAACCTGACAATAACTTTCAGTCCGGGCTTTATCCTGCTTATATCATTTTCCGGAATAATTCCGTTGACCTTCATTGTGCGGATATCCGGGATCCTGGCCACAATATTTCCGAGAAATACTTCATCTCCAACCTTTATTGTCTGGCCGGTCCGGTTGTTATTTGCCACTACAAAGATACCTTCAAGCGGACTACATACAATCAACTGATTCAAAGTTTGCTCTGCTGCTCTCAAATCATTTTCCTTTTGTATTAGCTTTATCTTCTGAATACGATAATCGAGACTGTCGAGTTTTGGTCTTAGCTCAAGATTTCTCTTTATTCTGTCAAGTCTTATTTCAGCCTGCCTGAATTCAAGTTCTATCACTTTTTTTACAGCTTCAGATTCAAAGGCTGATTTGTCGAGCTGTAGTTTTTTAATATCAAATGACGCCTGCTCATTTCGGAGCTGAGCTCTGAGATCCTGGATATTGTTTGATATCGAGGCTTTAAGTTTGTTCGCTGATGCTATTTCATTTTCAAGAGATTCTCTCTTTTCTATGATATATTTCTGAACCGATGAAGGATCGACCCGGAATACCTGATCGCCTTTCTGAACATGTTTCCCGTGCTCAGCCAGCCCGATGATTTTAAAATTATAACCATAGATGGAATTGATCCTGGGCATGGTCAGGGTGGAAGCATTAACGGCCTGAAGTTCTCCGGTTTCAATTACCGATTGTACGAATGGTCCTCTCAGTACCATATAATCGCTCTTTTTCTTATTACATGAAAACGGAGAGGCAGATAGCACAAGTAATATCAATAATAATATCTTACGCTTCCGGGGATTGTTAAAATATAAATGTAATTTTTTCATGTTGAATTACCCGTCGGATCTTGTTTTACTTCGGTCTGGCAGTACCTGTATACTCATCAATTTTGTTTCCCGGTATTTCTTCCTTATTCAGGAAGGGATTGGAAAGCGCTATAAAATCATTCTCTTCGAGACCTTCTGTTACAACTGCATAATCGGTATTTACCGATCCTGTAGTTATATTGCGGCGTTTAAATCCTGAACCGGATTTTATATAGACATAATTTGTACCCTGCTCATTGAAGAGTGATTCAAGAGGGATGAAAAGTACATCGGGAATTTCGCTGACAATAATTTTGCAGCTTAGTGTAAGGCCCGGAAGTAGTGTTTTACTCTGTCCGTCTATTCTGATCTGAACAGGAAAGATCTTTATCTTTGATTTGTAATCCAGATTCTGAGCAAGATTTGCTACCATTGCAACTTTTCCGGTGAAGGCCGAATCTGTAAATGCATCAGGACGTATTTCCACCCTTTGGTCCGGCAGAATCTTTGAAATATCAACTTCGTTTATTTTGACTTCTGCTCTCATTTGGGAAAGATCAGGCAGTTCAATTAATTTGGAACCAGAATAAGGTTGATCTCCCACTCCCCATTTTTGCTGTGTGCTCCAGTTCTGCTCCTTTATTGCAATTCCGTTTGCAGGGCTTACAACATAAAGGCTGTTCATTGAAGAATTTGCATCTGCCAGTGTTGAAGAAAGCTGATTTATGGTCAGAGACTTCTGTAGCAGATCTTCTTTGTGGATCACTTTTTTGTTCTCTATCTGTTCCTTTGTTCTTTCAAGAGAGATGGTGGCAGACTCCAGCCTGAGTTTTATCTCTTTTCTTGTAGCTTCAGGTTCATAGGGAGATGTTTCGAAGTTGATCCTTGCGATCTCCTGAGAGATCCGTGCCAGTTCAACGTCGGCTTCAAGATCCTCAATTTCAGATAATTGAGTTGATTTAAGCTTCTCATACTCTGCTCTGGCAATATCAAGTTGTTGTTCAGCCTGAATAATTGCTCTTTTTATCTCTGAGGGATCGAAAATGATGAGTGTATCAGCTTTTCTTACCTCGGCTCCGTCCTCTACGATCCGTGCTATTTTCAGAGATCCGTAACGGTAGGAGATTACAGGTGCTGTTATTGAAATTGAATTTACAGCCTGAACAGTACCCTGTTCTGTAAGCTCTTCCATGAAGGTGCCTCTCTTTACCTGAGTTACTTCCGGATATGGGGCATCATTACTCCTGCAGGATATCTGGATGATTAATAACAGAAATATTACTTTTTTCGTCATCAGAACGGATGATTAATTAATTTATCAAATTCTCGTTTGCTTTCCTGCCTGAATTCTCATCTGATATGAGATTGTCAGGTGGTTCTCTTAAAGCTATTGTTTCATCACCTTTAAGTCCGGAGGTTATAATCGTAAAAGAACTTCCTGAAATACCGGTCTCAATTCTGGCAGGTAAAAATCCTTTTTTATGCTTAACATAAACTATCTTCGAGCTGTCTCTTTCAAAAATTGCCAGTGTGGGAACAAACAGCGTATCTTTTTCTTCTTTTAAAATGATCTCACAATTTGCACTGAGGCCCGGTTTCATTTTTGAATGACAGCTGTCAACATCAATAATAACCTCGAAGGACTTCACCTTTGAACCTGAATATCTTTGAGCAATACTGCCTGTGAGACTTTTTCTGTTTACTTTACCGGTTGTAACAAGCTTTTTCGCGGCATTTACTGTAATATTTACTTTTTGACCTTTTTCTATGCTTCTGAAGTCTGCTTCGGCCACATCAGCAGAGATCTGCATTCTGCTGAGATCGGGGAATTGCAACAGAGGAGTGCTGCTTAAGAAAATAACACTGCCTTCTCTCACCGGACCTCCGAATGATCCGGTCCCCGTTGCGCTGCTTATCATCATTCTGGGTGATTCGGTCCGTATTACAATTCCATCTCTTTGAGCAACAAGTGTCATTGAAGCTTTCTGATCGGCATATGTCCTGGCGTTCATCTTCTCCTGTGTTATCCTGGTTTTTTTCTGTTTTATATCATTTTCACCTATAAGTTTTGTCGCTGCCAGCTTTTTCTCAGTCTTCTGTTTTTCAATTAAAGCCTTCTTCATTTCAAGCTCGAGAAGTTTCTGTTGTGCTCCTGAAGCAAACTTCAACTCCAACGAATCGAGACGGGAAATTTCCAGCAAGGCTTCGCTTGTTTCCAGCTGAGCTTCAAGAAGGGCAATGTTCAGATTAATGTCAGCCTCTGTTTTTTTTAATTCTGCCTCAAAGGTTTCAATTGATATCAGCGCTTCTTTGTACTTTAAATCCAGTTCAGGAACAGTAAGGACGCATAATGTATCTCCCTTTTTTACAAATGATCCATCCTGCGCCAGTTTAACAATTGTCATCTGGCCGAAAGTACTTCTGGGCGACATTACAGGTGTATTGACCACAGCCTGCACGGTTCCCG
>DNOQ01000096.1 GCA_003501665.1 Bacteroidales bacterium
CACAACGGTCACAAACTTCAGCAGGGACATTCTCAACAAGAAAATACCTGTTTTCCTCTTCATAGCTGAAGGTAACCAGCATTCTTTTTGTTTCACCGCCACAAAAAACGCATTTCATAACTTTTTCCTCCTAACTCTAAAATCTATCCATTCGGTCTCGTCCGGCTCATATGCTGTAATAATAACAACTGTCGGTGGAAGAGAAAGCTGAACATGAAGGTGTCTGCCGGATTTTGACATCCCATAAATAAGACAGCTCGGACAATACTTGTCATCAGGATATTCCTCGATAATCTCTCCTGTTAATACTGCATCTTCAATCTCAATGCGATCAATCAACCTTCTGATCATTCTTTTCACAGCATGATCAGAAAAACGATATTCTCCTGTACTTATTTTATCCCTAATTCCCTCTATTTTCATACTCTTCCCTTAACATATCATCTTCGTGACCAATGAGCGGAACTTTGTCGTATCCGAACTCGGGTACTCCTATATCCCAAATTTGGCATAAAAAAGATAATCTTCTATTGGTATTATATCGGCAATGAATAAACAAATAAAGCAGCTTTCTATTGGAAACTTCCGATGCAAAAAATTGGATATTTTTCATCTATCTTCTCTCCTATTGAACAATTTCGTTGGCAGTGTTCGGGAATTGAGCATCGCCATGCAGATAGCCTCTGCTTCATGGTCAGAAATCTTCTTATCTTTCAGCCTTGGGAAACTTCTTTTGGCGAGTGCGATCATGTCCCGCTTGTTGAGGTTCTTTCCGCAGCAGAGTTTCCATTGATGGGCGTAAGACTCGANNGAAAGTATGACAGCTGTTGCCTGACTGTTTTTCTGAATGGCTGCAAAGTTTAGGGGCTTACCGTCTGAGTTCGTAGACCTGCGGTAGGAAAACGAGGGAGGTTTTTCGACGACCCCTTGTTCCACTTCGTATTTAGAACACAAAGTCTGTACATCATCAAAAAGACAGGCGAATTTTGAGCAGTCGCTTTCCCCGGATGTCTTGATTATCCCATGGGTAATGAGGTCTCCTCCCGATTCGATAACGGCAAATCCTGTGGTTTTGTATGATGGGTCAAAAGCTATAACACGCATATCAGGCAGCTTTCAGTCTCATAAAGAGATCGACAAGTTCCTCATCTTTCATATTGACCAGGTTATCTGCAGCTGCACTGTCGGTGATCAGCTTCCGCAGGATGTTTTCTTTTACGTTTCTCGGATAGTCGTCGAAATCCTCTGCTGCTGTTCGGAAGGATATGATATTTGAAGCTGCGGATTCACCGGAGATTGGAATAGTTTCATCAACCTGATCACTTTCAGGGCCTATGTCAGATACACCAATTGTCTCAGTAACACAAGGATGGTAGGATGGCATGCCCATGGCATGAGGATAAAGTGTTTCCCTGATACCGAGCATATGAGCTGTAACCATCTTCTTTATGTCCGGGTCTTTCATGTCAACAACCGGCGTTACAGCAACAACCACAAAAGGCTTCTTAAGCTCTTCAAGGGTATATGCGGGTTTGAGGCCCAGGAGCTTCTGGACAACTCTTGCCTGGGCACCGGTAATTGCCGACTCAGCCGCAAATTTGTGTTTCTCGATCATGATCTTCTTCACGCACTTTGTCACCCAGTCCATCTTTTGCTTCTCGGACCACTTGGGATGCTCTTTCTCGACCTTTTCTTCGTACTTCATCATCATCTCCTCTTCTCTTATGATGAGGTCGTAAGGTTTTGCATCCTCCAGCCTTTTTGGTGATCCGTCGAGTTCGTATCTTTCCCCGATTACTTTTGCCGTATACCGTGCAACTCCTTTTCCCTTCTCCACACGTATTGCGTCGGGAGGGAGCTTGAGTTCAATACGTCCTGCGTCCACAAACTTCTGTATAGCCGGTCTTCCGAAACCGTATTTGCCCCCGTTAATCGGATATATCTCGTTCTGCTTCAGATTTGTGTCAATCGTTACCACCCGGATACTGGGCTGCATGAAGTCCACAATTTTCGTAAAGATAATGGAGCCCGGGACGTTAAAACCTTTTTGCAAATATTCCTTTAAAGATTCGTTGATCTCAGTAAGCGCCTTACCGTTTTCAGTCATGAAACCTCCTTCTTATAAATAGTTTTGTTGTGAGGGGATGATAAAACTGATCTCAAGCGCCCTTATTTCTTATATAAGGTGATGAGATTGTTTGTTGCTACGTAGTGCTGAAGTTCTTGAAAACTACTTCTTTTGCTGCAGAATTATCGCAGGTTTAAAGCTGGTGGAGTGTTTGAAAATAATTATTTCACGAGTATTTTGTGTTTTACGAGTATGCGTCAGGATATAGTTCTATTTAAGCGTTTTATTCGGTCAGAAAGTTTTCTTTTAAAAGGCGGCTTCCGTGCACAACCGTAACAACTTTTACCATATCTTGTTCAGCGTCATGACGATAAATTATCCGGTAATTCCCAAGTATCAGCTCCCTGTGAGGAAGATTCGGGAACTCCGGTAAATGACGTCCCGAGTCAGGAAACATCTGCAATCTTTCAGGGGCTTTCAAGATATTTTGAACCGTATACTGAGCATACCGACGTGAGTCTAATGCTATATAGTCGAAAATGTTTTCTAAATCTGAGAATGCTTGATCGGACCATATCAGTTCTGCCATTTTTTGGAGAGCCTTTCAGCCGCTTCTTTATGCGAAAGAGTTCTGCCTTCAGCAATATCCTTTTCCCCAGCTTCAATCTTCTGAAGAAGATATATCCGGTACATAACATCCTCAACATCTACCTTTTCGGGAAGCTCTTTTATAAGACCTTCCAGTTTCGATTTAAGTATTTCCATGTCTTACCTCCATTGGTACCATTCTGATGTTATTGTAATGAATAAGAGGTTGAAAATCAAAGGAGAATCTTGGGGTATTTATGGAACCCAAGGTCTCTATAAACTGACTGTTATCCGCAGCGGTTATACAGACAGGCTGGATTTATGCATTTCATGCATCCTTCCTGGTATATCAGGGATTGCTGTCCACACTTCCTGCAATATCCCAGATGCGGGTTCACTTTCGTATCGTTTCCGTTCGCCTCTGCATATGCTTCTATTGGTACTTCCTGCTCCATGAGGCCGATGTGTGAAAAATAATCGGCAAGCACATGACCGAATTCAGCAACGAGCGATGGGACGAACTTTCTCCGTCTGGACGAGAAGAACCCTGACTGGGCATATACCTCTTTAAATTCATCTGCAAGGAATGTGGGGTCATCGAGGTTTCTGAACACGGCAGATACAAGTCTGCCGAGAGCTCTTGTCCATTCGTCCACCATCGGATCTTTTGTGTTTATAAAGAGCTCAAAGGGTTTAACATCACCCTCCCCGTTTCTTACGTGACTGAAATTAAGGTAGTAAGCATGTTTGGATTCAGGGATTTTCACCTGGTAGCGTTTTCCGTCAAGGTCGTAATAGCCCTCGGGGTTGAATGTCTGTTTCCTTGGCTCTTTCTTTCTGAGGATCTCTTCATCCAGCGAGCCCTCTCTGTATACGGTACATCCCTTGCATCCCAGTTCGTACGCATGAAGATACACATCTTCCATCTCTTTGACGGTAATGGATTCAGGCAGATTGATTGTCTTGCTGATGGACGCATCAATGTATTTCTGGCAGGCGGCCATTACATTTAAATGTTCTTCAGGTGTAAGATCATGGGCCCCCACGAAATAGCCCGGCGCGTTTTTCGCAGATACCTGCCCGAAGATATCGCAATAGAGCTGAAATGTAGGATCCTTTACAGGAGTGACTTCGCCGTAGTTGGTCCTCTCGTATTCGATGCAGAAGATAGGCTCCACTCCACTTGACACGTTACTTGCAAGTTGTGAGATCGAACCGGTGGGCGCAATAGTGAGGAGATTTGAATTCCTTATGCCCTTTGTTCTGATAGACTCCCTGATATTTTCCGGTAATGCCTTGATGAATGCCCCATCGAGATACTTTTCCGGGTCAAAGAGAGGGAATGTGCCTTTTTCTTCTCCAAGCTCAACGGAATAGGAATAAGCAGTATCTCTCATAAAGCTCATGATCTTATCGACCCACTCTATGCTTTCGTCAGAGCCGTATCTCACCCTGAGCATAGCGAGTGCGCTTCCGAGTCCCATGATACCCAGGCCTATTTTCCTCTTTTTCATTGCATCTTCTCTCTGTTCCTTTAACGGGTAATAGTTGATGTCGAGCACATTGTCGAGGAACCTGACCGATGTCCTTATGCAGTCATGGAAGTCGGGAAATGCGAAATCGGCTTTATCCGTAAAAGGATCTGTAATAAAGCGTGATAGGTTGATTGCTCCAAGGTTGCATGAGCCAAAGGGGGCCAAAGGCTGTTCGCCGCAGGGGTTAGTTGCATCGATACGTTCACAATATTTCAGGTTCGAGAGTTCGTTTATCCTGCTGAGGAAGAGTATGCCGGGTTCTGCCTTCCTGTGGGCATTTTCCATTATGGTATCCCATATCTCTCTGGCTCTTATCGTTTTGTAGATTCTGCCGTTGAACTTGAGATCCCATGTGCCATCGGATTTTACGGTATGAAGGAACTCATCTGTAATACCAACCGATAAATTAAATTTTTCGAGCACCTTGTGTCCTTTCGAGTTGTTTGCCTTTGCGCTAATGAATCTCATGATATCTGGGTGATCGCAGTTGAGCACGGCGATCATTGCGCCTTTTCTGTCCCCGACGCCCGAGATAGTCATAGACATCGCATTCCACATATGCATAAAGGAAACTGGTCCTGATGCGATAGAACCTGTGCCTTCTACAGGATCACCGTAAGGCCGGAGTTTGGAAAAATTAACGCCGATGCCGCCGCCTGCCTGCATGGTAAGAGCGCCATCGTTCAAAGCGCTCAGAATCCCGGACATCGAGTCATCAGGCGGTGACATAACAAAACAGTTACTGAGCGTTGCCTTCGGCTTGTTTGTGCCTGCCGCAGCAAGTATCCTTCCACCGGGAATGAACCTCAGGCTGCTCATCTCTGCAAAGAACTTGTCTTCCCAGCCCGGATCGTTGCCTGCAACAGCTCTTGCTACCCTCCTGAATGTGTCCTCGGGACACTTGTCCATCTCGTTTTTGTACTTCTTCTCCCATATATGCTTATTAAGTGTCATTTAAAAGATCCATTTCTTTTTAGAATGTTTATTTGTTTCCTCTTGTAATCTCGTATCCTTCATAAATATCCCTGTGGAGCCTATGCCGCCTGTCCTTTTAACCGTATGGTTCTCCAGGCTATCACCATCTGCAAGCAGGAAATTGACAAACACACCCTGGGCGATTTTCTCTCCCTGACTAAAAATGATGTCTTCGCCTCCTATCTCATTTGTATTACGGAGCATGAGGATGATATTCCCCTCGTTGTCAGGGTTGTTGTAGTAATCGCTGTCGATGAGCCCGGTTGTATTTTTCAGCTGAAGTCCTTTTTTGCCTCCACTCGACCTCGTAAAGAGAAGCAAAAGCTCGTTTGGCTGCATATATGCTTTTACGTTGGTATGGATTGTCACCGTTTGCCTCGGGGGAATCCTCACAGGGAGTGGGGAATAAAAGTCGTATGCGCCGCTGTGCTTTGTACTTCTTATTGGAAGCTGAACTGTGTCTTCATAGCCGGTAACTGCCTCAAACCCTCTGAATTTACACACAGACATGTACCTCCTTCGCTTCTGCTGTTATTTGGTTTCCCTCGGCAATGATATCCCCGATGAGAGTTCGTATTTTTGCACGATACCTGAAACCGGCTGTCTCGAGCATTTCTTCATCGACAACTTTAAGTGCGCTGAGGTTCCAGATAAACTCCGGCAATGCCCTGTCGTCCTGGACACCCCGGATTTTGCCTGTTTTAAGATATGAATGGCAGGCCCGACATGCTGAGGTGATCACCTCCTGCAATAGATTTTGTTCCGGAGTAATCTGGTCTTCCCTGGTAAATGGTGCATCGACAAAAACGCCTTTTTTTCTCAAAAAATACTCATCAATCATGAATACCTCCAAAGGTTTTAATATTCTCAAAATTAAGCTCCGGCAAAAATCTGCCTGTTCTGGCTATTACCTCTAAAAGGAATATTACTGCCTGCTTTTGGATTAATTCAGATAGATGGCGAGAGTTATGGCTGGTAACTTCTCTAAAAATAATCTTTCATTATATAGGCAGGGGATGAAGAGGCGCTTACTGCAATGTGCTTTACTTCACTTACTACGTTTTGCTTCGTTTCGGGTTCTCTTGCCGGGGTTGGTTCCCTCTGTTCTTGAATACCATGCTCCGGAGGGAGTAATAATCAGATGGTCCAATACATTTATCCCTAAAATATTCCCTGCTTCATCCAACCTCTCCCAGATCGCTTTGTCTTCTTTAGATGGCTGTGCCTGATTCGCAGGATGATTGTGGATGGTGATAATACTTGTCGCGCCATTCAGGATCGCTTTCTTAAAGACCTCACGGGGATGGACCAAGGAACTGTTAACAGTCCCCATCGATACCAGTTCCTTTTCAATAATCCTGTTGCCGGCGTTAAGATGAAGCACCCAGAAATATTCTCTGTCAGCTCTGGCTGCATCCTCCATAAGTTCAACTACAGCATTAGGAGAATGAACAGCGTCCTCTGAGGGTTCCTTTACCTGTAATAAATTGAGCTCCATTAAACCTCCTTTCTTGTTTTATTTAGTTTTTAAAGATTCTGTTTCCATTTAGTTTTGGGAGAAAACCTGAGAAGGAAGGGTACTTTGCCCTGGAAGAGGATTTAAACTTTTTTTGCGGTTATCGCAGAGATTCAATATTTAGCGATATGGCTTAATCAAACAATGATATGAAACTGATCCCTTTCTTTTCAGTGGTGATCGTTCATTTTCTGTGAAGCCCAATAAGGTAATGCAGAAAACAATATCCTGTAGGTCACAGATTAATAATTCATCCTATGAGGAATCACACCTCTGACGCCACCTCTTGGATTGAGGGTATCCCCCTTCCTTCGCGGGATAAGGTGAATATGGCAATGCCATATGGTCTGACCTGCAACCTCGCCTGAGTTGGCCCCGGTATTAAATCCTTCAATGCTTGAATCTGATCGGAGAAGTTCTTTGCGCCTGATTCTTATAATGTCATGAACCGCTATATGTTCCTTCTGGGTGATATCGAAATAGTCGGAGAAATGACGTTTAGGGATGATCAGGGTATGTCCCTCTGAAACAGGATAACCGTCCAGCGTGGCAAAGGCATAATCATTTTCGTGAAGTATTTTGCCTCCCCGAGATTTCTTGCAGAAAATACAATCCTCCTTATAGTCTTCTGCTATTATCTTTCTGAAATCAGTGTCATCAGTATCGCGCTTTGTTCTGTTACAGGTCGAGCATAATACCTGAAGGTTCTCATAGACTGTCTTTCCGCCCTTAGCCTTTGGAATGATATGGTCGATATCCAATGGCTTGTCATCTATTGTTATCCCGCATAAAGCACATCGCCCTTTTGCCTCCTTTAACACTTGGTATCGAAGGACATCGGAAACGGCGGTGTCATCAAGGAGCCTATAATCCCAGGTACTGAGTCCACGTGAGACAATGAATTCCTGTATTTTTTGTTCACACAGCTTCTTGATCTCGGCCTTCTGTTCTAATGTCATTTTCCTTACTTTCAGGCTGACAAGTTCCCCGTCGCGTGCAATGATCCCATGCTTGGACAATACCTTTATAGGCATCTCCTTAAGTCTCTTCTCGTAGTAGAGGATTTGACTTTCATCGCTGGCAAGAAAATTTGCTGCCAACTGCCTGATCGTTGAGATTCCGCCGGACTCGATAAGGGATTTGATCAGGAGGGGCTGATAAATATGACTCATCCTCATGGTAGAGGCAAGAAAATCACGCAATTCAGCAAATGTCATGAAATAAGAATATGGGAATTACATCAGAAATACAATATATTTTCCGTCGGGCTTGGCCTTAATCTTACTGAAGATTTTCTTTCTTCTGAGACAAAGAAACCTTAGCATATTAGAGAAGCTTCAAGTTACTAATGATATCCTAAAACTCATAAATCTCACCTTACTGATAACTCTGATTTTTGGTGAGATGATTATTTTGCGCTGTACACCTGCAAACACGCAACGGAGAACTATCATCCAGAACGGTGTTTTCCGATAGTAATAAACCGCTACCAAGAATCTTTTAAGATGTTGCTTTCGATTATTCATCACACTCACTCTGCTCTTGTCTTGAGAAAAAAGCAGAGATAAGATGTAATAGGGTATGGAGATATTATCCCAAAGGTGGTATGGAGCGCTTCTCAAAAGGAGGTCGCGGCGGCTATATGCAGCACGATTGATCCCTGCTGAGGTTTTCGAAAAGCTTACCGTTGCCTGCAACGAATTTCGCCCATTCGATACAGTGAGGGCTGTGTTCACCGAATGTTCAGAAAATGTGTTTAAAGGCATCATAGGTGCCTACGGCAAGATCAGGGGTGCCCCATTCCTTATTGCCTTCATCGGAGACACACGTGACCCCTATGTAAAAGAAAAGATCGGGTATACCGGTGAAGGTATCATACTTGAAGCCACAGCCCTTAAGCTTGGTACATGTTGGGTCGGTAAGTCATTCGACCATGTAATTGCCTCCTCTTTCGCAACGACCGGGGAACACGAGAAGGTCTTTGCAGTCACCCCCATAGGTTATGCCTCAGCAGAAGCATCCTTTGAAGAAAAGCTCCTCACAGGTTTCGGGCAGACCCACAAGAGGGAACCCCTTGCTAGGTTGGTGAGCGGATTGCAGGAGACCGAATGGCCTGAGTGGATCAAGGTCTCTCTTTTGGCAGCGAGAGTTGCTCCCTCCGCAGTAAATAGACAGCCGTGGCGCTTTTTGGTGGAATCAAACAGCATAACAGTGTCTGTGGATAATTTGAATGATAGTTACGGCATCTCAAAGAGACTTGATTGCGGCATCGCAATGCTCCACATCGAAACCGCGGCACACGTCTGCGAAGTGGTAGGAAAATGGGAGTTCCTCGATCCTCCTGAGGTGGCTAGATTCATAAGCCGCAGCTGAGATCATAGTTCAATCACAGAAAAGCAGCCTTTGATTGCCTCAAAAGGATAGAACTTAAAATGAAAGTTCGGCTAATAGGCGTCCGTATAACTCAATTCGCGAAGTAGCTCAGTACTAATCCTGAGTCTTCTCTTCACCTGCCACTAAACGCCTCAGCTTACTTGAATTTATTGAGGATTACTGGTACAAATATGTATGGCTTTAGGAATATTTTGCTTCTTCAATAACATCGAACAACAGCTCCTGACAACTTCAAATAAATCTTTCAAAATAGCTTACAATATTGATTTCCAGAAAGAAATTTATTTAGAAGGTTTTTAATAATGAGCCATCTCTACCAAAAAATATCTTTATTAAGAAAGCAGTGGGGTAATGATTCGTATCCCTGCGAAGAATACCCCGCCATATCAGAAATACTTGAATACCAGATTGAACCTGAGACCAAAACTCCACTATTTCTCAGGATTCCACAGGTTACTGCTCTTGAAACATACTGGTATTTGCGGTTGATGGAGAAGGCGCCGCATATTTTTGATCTTTATAAGAAGAATTTTTCAAAAAAAACAGACCTCATTAAATCACTTGGCATCTCAAAAGAAGCTTTTGAGACTGTAGATTATGAGTTCGACGACCTAATTGATAGAATCAAAAATGATGAAAATTTTGTAAAAGATTTCAAACTTGAATCTATTCGGGAAACGCTGACGCTTGAATATCCAAGTTATATCCTTGCCCTTGCCATGGGTGCCGGGAAAACAATTCTTATAGGCTCAATTATCGCCACTGAATTTGTCATGGCTTTAGAATATCCTGAAGGACCTTTTGTTCAGAATGCCCTTGTGTTTGCACCAGGTAAAACAATTATAGAATCTTTGCGGGAACTCTCAGAGATTCCTTATGAAAAAATATTACCTCCCCGTTTTTATAATCAATTTGCAGCAAGTTTGAAATTAACGTTTACCCGAGATGGAGAAAAAAACATACCTGTCATCCGTGGGTCTTCTTTTAATGTTGTAGTTACCAACACCGAAAAGATCCGCATTCAGAAAGAGTCTATAAGAAAAGGCGAGATAGGAAACCTGTTTGTTCCGGAACGGGAAGACGAGGCAAAGGCAGAGATTGCTAACCTTCGCCTTCAGGATATCGCAAGTCTTCCACATCTTGCGGTATTTTCTGATGAAGCACATCATACTTACGGTCAATCAATGGGAAAAGAACTGAAAAAAGTCCGCAAGACCGTTGACTATCTTTACCAGAACAGTCCGAATCTGATTTGCGTTATAAATACAACGGGCACACCTTATTTTGAACGACAACCATTGAAAGACGTTATTGTGTGGTATGGATTGTCGGAAGGTATTGCCGGAGGCATATTGAAGGATGTTGCCGACAACATCCGAGCTTATAGTTTCAGCAACGAAAACGCTCCTCAATTTTTGGGTGAGGTTGTAAAAGATTTTTTCAAAGATTATGCGGGTGTCTGTCTCCCAAATGGCGCTCCCGCAAAAATTGCAGTATATTTTCCACAAAATGAAGATCTGTCACAACTCCGTCCTATTGTAGAATCTGCACTTATTGAAATCGGACAATCACCCTCAATTGTTCTCCGAAATACATCAGAATCAACTAAAGATGAGATAGATGCCTTTAACCGTTTAAATGTTCCTGAATCTCTACACCGCGTTATTTTGCTTGTCAACAAAGGGACTGAAGGCTGGAACTGTCCGAGTCTTTTTGCCTGTGCCCTGGCACGTAAACTCAAATCTTCAAATAATTTTGTTCTGCAGGCTGCTACGAGATGCCTCAGACAGGTTCCCGGCAACAGTGTTAGTGCTCGGATTTATCTTTCGATGGATAATCGGAGCATCCTTGACCGCCAATTGCAGGAGACGTATGGAGAAACTATATCTGACTTGATCAATGCAGGTCGTGAGAGAGGCACAGCTCTTCTAAAACTCAGAAAATTCAATATGCCTCCATTGGTTTTTACTCAAACCATAAGGACAGTCACACGAAGAGATAATACTTTAGAAACAACGCTCTCACTTGAAAGACCATCATTGAAAAAAAGCGGCCTAACCGAAGTATTTTTTACTCTTTCGAAACAACAGGCAACAAAGAGCGTATTACAACAGGTTGGCGACAGCGTTCATATGGATTCAGTTGAAACATTCACTGATACATATACTGCCGCTGTTGAGTTATCACAGAATTACAGGCTTGATCTCTGGATTATATATGATGAATTGATGAAATTGTATGGCAAGAAAGCTGAAATTCCATATGCTCATCTGCCTGTCCTATGCAGACAGATCGAGGAGCAGACACGCTTTTATGAGATAAAGGAAGAGAAAATAGATTTTGCTCTTGCTCTTGTAAAACCCGAAGGGTTCTCAAAGGAAAAAGAACAGGATGGCACAGAGGTTTTTACAGCAGAAATCACCTATTTCAAAGATAGAGAGAAGCTTCTTCTAAACGTAGAAGATATTCGAGATAATCAAAACAACTTAGGGTTTCACTATGCTCCATATAATTTCGATTCAACTCCTGAAAAATCGTTTTTTGAACAGATGCTCAAGCGACTGAATCTTCATCCATCAGAAATCGAGGATATATATTTCACAGGCGCTCTCACGGACAGAAACAAGACAGATTTTTTCGTCGAATATAAGGACGATAAAGGTAAGTGGCGGAAATACACGCCTGATTTCATCATTCGCAAGAAAGCTAAAGGAAAGAAGCAGGGGAAATGCTATATTGTGGAAATCAAGGCTGACAGATTCCGCGATGACAATCTCGATGGGGAAAATGGTAGGAAAGCTATGGCGTTGAGGAAGTTGGAAAAGATTAACCCAGAACTTTTGAAATATGAGATAATTTATACCGGTACTGATACAATTTCCTATGACCAAAATAAAGGTGTGCGAGAGTTTGTTGAGAAGGTTCAGGAATGACCGAGAAAAAGGAAATTAAGATAAAACCCGCGAAGGGAAGGCCGATGCTCACATGGGTCGGCAAGCGACCCTTAAAAAGCGTTGCTGCTTTCCCTGCTCAGCATATTGAAACATATGATCCAAACAATGAACTCAGCAATGAGAAAGCTGAAGATCTCTGGAAAGTCTGGCCTGAAAAATATCCAAAAGGTGGCCTACTGTTCCATGGTGACAACAAGGAAGTCCTTGCCCATCTCCTCGCAAACGGATTCCGTGGAAAGATAAATCTGATATATATTGATCCTCCATTCGATTCGGGTGCTGATTATGTCCGAAAGGTTCAACTGAGAGGTGTCGAGGGCATAACAAAAATTGACGGCGAAACCTATACACTTGGAGAGCAGATACAGTATACCGACATTTGGGCAAATGATAACTATTTGCAGTTTATGTATGAGAGATTATTACTCATGAAGGAGCTATTAGCCGAAAATGGATGCATTTGGGTACATTGTGATTGGCATAAAAGTCATCATTTACGTTTCTTAATGGATGAGGTGTTTGGTAGTGATCATTTTATGAACGAAATTGTATGGCGTTATGTAAAGTTTCAAATGGGAGAGATGGGAAGATTCGCTAATAATTCAGATCGCCTTTTACTTTATAAAAAGTCACTTGAAAAATGGGTTTTCAATCCAATTAAGTTCAAATTGGAGATTCCCAAAAAACTACTCAAAAAAGGCTGGGACAAAGAAAGTGGAACAATTCAAAATATCAAAGATGAGAATGGGAAAACCCAAAAAATTGAAATTACGGAAGAAAAGGTAGATGATGTTTGGAATCTACAATTTATGGGAGCAACATCTGGAGAGAGAACTGATTATCCAACTCAGAAGCCTGAAAGAGTATTGGAAAGGGTTATTCAATCAACTTCAAATCCCGGCGATATAGTGCTCGATTGCTTCCTCGGCTCAGGTACAACAACAGCAGTTGCTCAGAGATTAGGTCGAAAATGGATCGGATGTGATATTAATAAAGGAGCAATTCAAATAACAGCAAAACGTCTACAAACAATCATACAAGAGCAGATAGAAGCCTTTGAGAAGAGTAAAATTAAGAATTCTCAGGTTAAACTCATTGAAATTGAAGAAAAAAAAGAAATAGAGCAGGGACAGCTCGCTTTTACCGTTTGGCGGGTAAACGACTATGACCTGCAGATTCAGCATAATGAGGCCGTGAATCTTGCCTGTGAGCATATAGGAATAGAACGAACACGGTCTGATGTTTTCTTTGACGGAATCATTGGAAAGAAGCTTGCAAAGATTATCCCCTTTAATCACCCTCTTTCACCAATTGATCTTGAGGAGATCAAGAGAGAACTCGATGTACGTCCTGATGAGGATAGGAATATTCTTGTCGTCTGCCTAGGCAAAGAGCTTGCAGCAGACGTGTGGGTTGATGAATGGAACAGGCTTCGCAGGGGGAAGAATGCTGTCAATAAAATAGAAATTGTAGAACTCCGTACTGATCCGAAATATGGGAAATTCATAGAACATAAATCGGCTTCGGCAAAGTTATCTATAACGCGAAGCAAGGACAAGATTAAAGTAAAGATCGAGGATTTTATTAGTCCCAGCATCGTCGAGCGGCTTGATATAGATATGAAAATATTTAGGGCAAAAATAACGGACTGGCGGAGTATGGTAGATTGCATCATGATTGACACTGCATATAACAGCGAAGCCTTTAATATTATCCTTTCAGATATCCCCGAGAAAAAAACTGATATAGTAATAGGTGAATATGAATTGCCAGTGCCCCAGCAAACAACTACTGTTGCGGTTAAGATCATCGACATGCTGGGTGAAGAACTGATTCTTACAAAGGTGGTATAATTAATTATGCTTATTGAGCATGATAGAGAAAAACTGCTCAATTCAATAATTTATTTCCTGAGCAATACAAAATTCTGCGGTAAAACAAAGCTGTTCAAGCTTTTGTACTACCTTGATTTTATGCATTTCAGGGAGACGGGGCGCTCTGTAACTAATCTGGATTATTTTGCATGGAATTTTGGGCCTGTCCCCAAAAAACTTTTTGAAGAGATGGAAAATCCGCCTTCTGATTTAAAAGAGAGTATAATTATTCCTCCAAAGATTAGTGAAAAAATATTTGTCGAAATGAAACCAAAGAAAAGGTTTTATGACAAATATTTTACGAAGAGGGAACTGCGCATATTAGAAAAAGTGGCATTTATCTTCAGAGACGCTGAGGCCGAGCATATGGTTGAAGCATCTCATTTACCGAATCATCCATGGGATAAGACAATCAAAATGAATGGCGAGTATGAAAAAATAGATTACACACTTGCTTTAGATGATAGTGAAGATTCTCTGCCATTAGAAGAAGTGATAGAAAGGATAAAAGAGAAAAAGGAGCTTAAAAAAGTCTTTAATGAATAAAGGGGCAATCCTTTTCCACAGGGATTTCCAGTTCCACAACGGTCAATCAGGTGAGAAATTAATAATAGTTCTCAACACACCAAAAGACAAAGAGCCATATCTTTGCTGCAAAACAACCTCAAAACAGAAATTCAATATCGACAAAGAAGGATGCCATAGCCCAAAGAACGTCTATGTCATAAATTCAACGATCGACTGGTTTAAAGTAAAAACATGGGTGCAGTTCCATGAGCTATACGAATTTGAACCGCAGAAATTCTTACAGGCACATTTTAAGGGTGTTTTGGAAATAAAAGGAGAATTAAAAGAAAGTACTGTAAATGCAATAAGGAACTGCATAAGGCGCTCTGAAGATGTCTCCATATATCATCTCTCTCTATTGTCTTAAACACGCATGCGTCGGTGATTGAGATAATAAGAAAAAAATGTTTCACTCTTATTATCTGTACGGTGTAGGCGTGCATCGAGAGGAACTGAAGCGATAAATCTTAATTATTTTCAGAAGAAACAAACGGTATTATTAGCCTAGGCAGAAATACATAGTACTGTGAGCAGGCCACCGAGCAATGGATACCTCCCGACTGGCAATCCAGCATCTCACCGATCGACTTGGTTGCCAAAAAAGAGGATTAACTGTCGCTTCCCTGTAAAATATCGCCACGGACGGTAGGACCAAGAGCCCTTCACACATATTCATAATTGATTGAGCAAGTTACCGCAGATATTCTTTTTTCCCAAAAATAATAAAGCGTCTCTTCTTAAGCTTTTCTACTCTCAGTAAAATTATTTCGATACCTTTCCCCCGCGCCTCATTCTTGAATGACTCACTGATCTCTGTATTTCGGGGATATACTATATATTTTTCTGTCGGGAAAAATGGGTAGTTATACTTATTCACCTGTTTGAGATGATCTTTTCGAGCTTGTATTGTATATTTACCCTCAACAATGATTCTTCTTTTTGAGTTGTTGTTGTCAATAGCGTAAACGTCAGGCCGCCTTTGTGTGGTCTTAGATTTTTTTTGCCGATAAATTGTACATCCTCTCAGTACACTGAGTTTTGGTAATCGCTCTTCAAATTTACGCCACTCAACTTGACTCGGTTCGGTATTGAAATTGTTCATCAATTTTGTAAACTTTTCTATCATGATTTCAGCTTCCCTCCTTCATCTTTCTTAGTTAATCCTCTATTGTAAGTCTAAAGTTATTATCTACTTACCCGACCTCCAGGGCAACCTTCAATAGAGCTGAATATGAGCGAATTCTACCGATTTTTCGATAAGTGCGGGGTTTATTCCGGGAACTCTTTTTTTCGCAATATATTCGCTTTTTTCTTCGAATATCATTCACTGAGGAATACAGTAGCGTGGTCGGGCTTTATTAGCGCGGTGAAAGCTGGGCGGCGGGTCTGCACTTGTAGCAATTTCTGATAGTAACACGATGGATCTTGACGATGCTCTGCGGTCTGTTATTCTGTGAGAAGGTCATCCTGTGCTATCCACCTGATACTTGATATTAAGGTCATCTCAGCGACACTGTCGCTTTCCAAAAGCAACTGTCACAGAAAAGGACCCCTTTACACCTCGATGCCTTCCTGATGCATGCGTTGACTTAGACATACCAAAGGGTATAAATTTAACATAATTTTCGATTTGAACACTTCAAGAGTAAAAAATTAGTGATGCCCGATCTATTGGAGATACATTAATAAAATAATCTTGTTTCAAAAAGATTACATTTATGAAATACGTGATCCACATAGTGCTTTCAAACAATCATAGGAAAAATGCCTTATAGTTCGAATGATTTTGAGATTCTGCTGGAACGAATTGTCAAGCGAAAAAGTTCTGCGGATGCTCATCAGGCTTGGGATGAATTGCATCAACTCGCGGGGAAAGAACGTCAACGATTATTTATCAAATGCATACAGCAACACGATATTGTTAACTCTAATGCTACCCTATATTTATACCAATTTGGATATTGGTATCCTGATGAAACATTAAATATTCTTAAGACTGTGGCCCAAGATGGTAGCCTATTAGCTTGGCAAATATTATGTGCTCAGTTATCACGACAAGATATTTATAGTGATGGAGAGCGATGTCATCCCTTTAAGCCTATTGAAAATGCAGCGGAACTTGAAATAAAAACTGCTGCAGTAGATGTCATTCAGCAGTTCATTATTCAAAATCTTTTAAACTCAGATTTACGTCTTGTTTCGCAGATAGCAGAGGCTCTTTCAAGAGCACCTTCCCTAAGCGCATTAGAATTTCTTACTGACATAGTGTCTAATAGGAAATATGATACAGACCGGCGATTAATTCTATGCGTCGGCGTTAAATGCGTGGCCGAAGCACTCTATACAAAGCTCAAGCAAAGGGATTGGATTTCAATGGCACAAAAACTTGCAGTTATAGTGACAAATAATGAAGAAGATTTTAATATCCGCGGTGAATTAGCATATGTTTTCCTTTTTTTTCCGCTGCCCGAAGGAATTTCCGCTGTTCGCAGTCTCATTGAAAATACAAAAAAAACTGGCTTCGGATCTGTCTATTTGGCTGATCTTGATAATCTTCTTAAGGATTTAGAGAAATGTGACGTCACTTCTGATAACGACATTTTACCCCATTTAACTGCAGATGAAATCATCCAAGCTATCATGGGTTTTTCAAAGAAATCGATATATAGTTACGGTCGCTGGGGCGAAGCCCTTTCCCAGGGTTCAACCCTGTGTCTAGAGACAGGAGATACCAAGACATTCCATTACTCAAAAGAAGTTATTGATAAATGCATTGGAATCATTCATCCGTTTGATAAGGACGATCCGGAATGGTGTGATCGTTATGTAAAGCTTTTAGTCGAGGCTGTTTGTTTCAATGGACCGCCAGAAGCTATGTTTCAGTGCATAGTGGCTGGTGCAAGTCGATCATTAAATAAAGTGAAGTTATTCAATGTATTAAACTTTCTTCAATTAGCATTTAACAATATTAATAGACTTTACATCCCGTCAATTATAGAACGCTTTGGCTTGTTAGGTGAACTGGGCATCTTGTCAGGGCAGAAAGCTCAGAATGAGGGGCAAACAGATCTTGCAATTTCCTTTTACGAATTAACGGCTAAGTTAATGGAGGGTCGAATAGATGAGCATTTTGCGGGAGCGCTTATGTCTCTTGGAATATTGTATTCCACTCTGGAGGATTGGCCTAACGCTTTGACTTACTTAGAGCGGGCTCGTCCTATTCTTGTACAGATCGAAGACCAAGAGAATTTGGCAACTTGTTTAATGGAGATTGGAGTTGCTGAACAGGTACAAGGCAACTATGAAGCATCTAGGCATCATTTAGAATCTGCTTTATCTATTTGTGAACCACTTGAGTCTGCCACACATTTTACTGCCCTGCCTCATTGTTTATCACACCTGGCAGATTTGGGTATCGAAGACGGCTCATTATCAAAATCTGAGGCTATAGAATTGATTGATCGAGCTATTAATCTCGCAAGAGAACGTAAAGATTTTGGGTTAGAAAATTTATTGCTTCATAAAAAGGAAGATATCTTGGGCCTGTTTAAGATTAAAAATGATTTCGATCATAATGTTCGCAGGATGTACTCTCAAATTGAAGCCAGCCAAGGAGACGATTTTTGGGCTGCGGTTAATTCTGAATTACGTGAGGCATCAGAATTGGACGGTAGGGCCAATTTCCAGTTCGAAGAAATAGCGAGCGACTTAAGATATAGTGCTCTCTGTCTTTATATACGAGCCTATATTCGCTTAACCTTTGCCGAAGAGTTTGAGGTTCTACGGCATACTATTGATAATGACATAGACGTCAAAGCACCTAAGTCAGCAAATCATATTATTAGTCGAATTATCGACATTCTTATCACCAGAGGAGATATAAATTGGGCAATGGAATTCGCTGATCGTTCCAAATCGAGGTCTTTAATTCGCTTGTGTCAGCTTTCTCGTTTTGACGTTTTATTAAACAACAAGTCATCGGTACCATCCTACCTAATAACTGAGATTAACGAAACAACGAAGCGTCTCAGCAGCCTCATCCATTCTAAGGGCTTAAGTGACTCGGAAGAAGCAAGAAATATTCATTTACGGTTAAAGGACTTAATTTCCTATCTTCCTGCTCCAATACGTAATTCGTTCGGAATAGATCAAGCGATTAATGATTATATGACATTGCGTAGAGAACTCAAAAATATAGACGATTTCACCAAGATGACCAAAGAGTATTCAGAATCTAAGGAGTCACCTTTACTAGATTTGTATAAAGGATGGTTGCCATCAGAGACGCTTCCCGAAATAGCCTCATTTCTTAATCCCGATGAGCGCTTAATCGAATACTACTTAGATAATGAAAATGATGGTCACATATTTATCCTTGATCCAGATGGAGTAGCACATCATGCATACCTCAATGTTTCCGAGGAAAAGCTCATCTCTCTAATATCACAACTTATACCAAATTCCTTCGTTCTTGATAATTCGAAGGAACCCTCAGGCTGTACGGCTATGTTGAGCGAGCTTTATGATATTTTAATTCGTCCCATTAATAATTGGATTTGTTCTGACACACGCAAAGTCAAGAGATTAGTCATTGTTCCTCACGGACCTTTATTTAATCTGCCATTCGCGCCACTCTGGAATAAAGAGCGTCGTCGTTACTTAATTGAAGACTTTGAACTGACAGTAATTCCTAACGGCGGATTTCTTCACTTATTGCAATCTTCAAAAAGACAACTGCCAAAAAAGTTTAAATTTGCAGGTTTCTATAATGCGTCTAACATGATGGAAGACTTACCAGAAACTGAGCGAGAGTTAAAAGAAATAATATCTATATTGTCCTCTGATTCCGAAGTCATAGGCATAGCGACAGGAAAAGAAATGACTCGCCAGCGGTTCATTCATCTTTGCAATCAAGCAGATATCATACATTATGCGGGGCACGCAGTATTCATTCCAGATTCACCGATGGACTCCTACTTACCTCTGGCTGCTGCAGAAAGCGGTACATATGGTCATGAAGATCGGTTATCATGTAGCGAAATGATTGAGCAATTGCATCTGAAGTCTACCATCTTTTTTCTGAGTGGATGTGAATCTGGGCGCTCAGAAATGCGTGGCCAAATGGAAATAGCTGGTTTCCTAAGAACCGCATTTTTGTGCGGAGCATCAACCGTCATATTTTCACTTTGGCCATTACCGGATACTCGTGAAACTGTATCAATTGTGAGCCATTTTTATAGAAATCTGATTTTTTCAGGTGAAAGTTGCTCCAATGCACTTCGAAATGCTATGTTATCAATGCGCAATATGCATCCCTGGTTTTGGGCTGGTTTTCAAATGTCTGGGATTCTATAGATGGAAAAAAACGAGTTCATATGAAAAATTCATCTGACGTGACTTTTCAAATAGCTATCGATGCTAATATTATGTCTTGTCTAGATCTAAGAAAACGTCTGGAAGCTCTGATTTCTAAAAGTCATACCGACATTTTACTTGAAATAAGAAAACCCGAAATTAGAACCCGAGGTATAGATCCCACTATCCTTGTCGCAACTGTAGGAGCTATTGGTGCTGGTCTTGGTGCTTTAATAACTGGGCTTTTGAAAATAGCTCAAGGGAGTTCTGCAAAAAGGATTATAATTCAATCTCGGAAAGGAGCACGTATAGAATTCCCCGCTGATATGAAATCTGATCAAATTGATGTCTTAATAGATAAGTTAATAAAATTGGATGCTGATAAAATCATCATATCATAACTTCAACACATTAGCCCTAATGAAACTGGGGATGCTGTTGAAAAGTTAATTGTCATATAGAATTACGTCATTAACCTGCATGCCGTCGACTTGGCACTATTGCCAGACACGGGATACAAGATATCGAAGAAGACATTTTAAAAAAATAGACCCAATTCCGGTGGCACTACTAATCTATTTCCGCTTATAACCTGCATAATTCAAGAAATACTCGCTCGTGAGAAGTACTGTGAGGATGTTATTCTGCGCTGTTCACCTTCTATATAGGTGTAAGTAAACACTTGACATATCTTGTAATTTTTAGGAAATTACTGGTAGTAATATATATGCTTTCTTTATTTTTCGGGCAAAAGAAGATGATAAATTCCTGCACGTGGGATATATTTATAGCTCCTATTGCACAACGCAAATATTCCACGATAAATCTGCGATCGAGGGGCAAAGAGATGGAAGCAATTGAAGTGGCAGAAAATGGATAAGATCAGGGCTGAAAGAATCGCAAAAGAGGTTATCGGGTCAGAGATCGGTGGCTGGAAAGTTCTTGAGCTTATAAATTATGGGAAATCTGCTGTCGTTCTTAAAGCGGAGAAGTCGGCTGCTCTGAAAATCTTTGATCGCGAACTAGTTGAAAGATTTGGCGAGGCTGCGCAGGAAGAGCGAATCAATCGCGAGTTGTCTTTGCGTGGTAAGCAACATGAGAACCTTGTCGAAATTTTCGATGGAGGTAAATGCCCTCGCACGGGGTATTACTTTATTGTAATGACATATATCGATGCGCCAAATTTGGCAAGCGTTTTAAATGATATTCCACGTGAACAAATTTGGTCGATCATTTCGCAAGTCGCTCGAGCTGCTCATTTTCTTGAAAGTCTTGAAATTGCCCATAGAGATATAAAACCAGAGAATATAGCTATCAGCATAGATTATCGAAAGGCAGTATTGCTGGACTTGGGTGTCATTCGTCCATTCAAGGTTGAGAGTTTAACAGATGCCGAGCAACGAGTCTTTCTTGGGACACTACGCTATAGCTCACCCGAGTTTCTGTTTCGCAAAGAAGAAAATAGTTTAGAGGGATGGCGGGCTTTAACATTTTATCAATTAGGGGCTGTTCTCCATGATATGATTATGCAAAGGTGTTTGTTTGATGAGTTTTCTGATCCATTTGCCATGTTAGTAGAAGCAGTTAAACACGAGACTCCAGTTATCAACGCTACTGATGTTTCACCTGATTTGGTATTGCTCGCAAGAAATTGCCTGAGCAAACCAGTTGACTTGCGACTCCGCCTATTAAAATGGGAAGATTTTGAACCAAGGGCTACCAGTTCTACTTCTGCCAGCGAGGCTAGGGAAAGAGTTAGGAAAAGAAAAACATATTATAAAGAGCAAGCAAAACAAAGCTATGATGAAGACATAGAAAGGGAGATAAGGGCAACCAAACAAATAATTGACGAAATGAGCACGAAGATCCAGGCTGTTATAAGTCGAGAATGCATTAGCAGTGGCTTTTTCCCTCCCATCGAAATCCACGATTTCCTGCAAGGATCTTCGCCCAAAGTAGCGAGTTTTTTACTTTGCATCTCCAGTTCCGAGGAATATGGTTTAAAAAATGTGATTTCCATTCTTTTTTTGATAGAGCTTTTAGAGCAGAAAGATAGAATTGTCAGCCTTAATTATGTTTCAGGCTTGTATAATAAAAACATAGACGTGGAAGGATTCAAAGAGCAAAGGTCAACAACTTTTTTTGAAGGTGCCTTTGAGGAAGCTGTCATAAAGAATAAGCTTCGCGATATACTATACCTTCTATTTGATAAGGCGCAACAAAGCGAGGGAATGAAGTCAAATGCGGAAATACTCAGAGAACCTGAATGGATAACTATTGATGAGCCATAACATACTTTAAGCAAATGAACGAAACGTGGTGGGTTGGACCTGAACAATTAGATGTTGATCAAAAGACTATTATTTCTTTGCCTTTAGATGGAAGCCATCTCATTATTGGGCCGCCGGGGTCAGGTAAAACTAATCTATTACTTCTTCGTGCAAATTACACATTTCTTTCGGGCAGTAGAAATATATCGGTCGTCGTATTTACGAAGACTCTGCGGGATTTCATTGCCTCCGGTGCGAGGCATTATGCCTTTCCCATGGAAAAAGTGACCACTTGTCGCAAATGGCAATTGGATCTCTTATATGAATATGGCGAGAGAGTTGTTTTGTCAGAAGGTAAATTCAACGAACAAAGAGCATTCATTGTTGCCAAAGTGAATGAATTAATAACAACAAAAAAACTTGAAAATATATACGATGCTTTGTTTTTGGATGAATCTCAGGATTATACTCCCGAGGAAATTATGATCTTCAAAAGATTGGGGAAAGTAGTATTCGCTGTTGCTGATTCGAGGCAGAAAATCTATCAAGGCAAAGATTCCATTGAGACGGTTAAGAGCGCCGTGGATTATACCCACCCTCTAAGGTTTCATTATCGGAACGGCCTCGCCATCTGCAAGTTTGCGGATGCCATCGCAAAAGACTCCCCCGATTATGAGAAGCTCGCGGAAACATCAAATTACGATGAAGTTGCAAGACCTTCCTCTGTTGAAGCCTTTAGCTGTGCTGATCTGAATGAGCAAGCCGCAAGAATTATCGAGAAATTGAAAATCCAATTGAAAGCTTATCCCGATGAAATGCTATGCGTCATTTGTCCAAAGAAGGAAGACCTTTTAGTCATATGGGAAGTGGTCCAGGAATCAGAAATTGCAGCACAGTGCATTTTACACGGCATCGATGGTTATATTTCACTGAGCACAACAACTTGTATATTCTTTTGTTCCTTACATTCTGTCAAAGGCTTAGAATCTCGCGCTGTTCATATAGCAGGATGTGAGTTTCTAAAACGTTTTCCGCATAATAGGAATATGGCATTCACAGCAGTGACACGAGCTAAGACGTCGTTATCTCTTTATTACTCCAGTGTTTTGCCCGGATATCTTGAACAAGCTATACAGTTACTTCAACCTTTGCCCGATCTACCTGAAATGAAAGATGTTTTTGGAGGCAGAAAATAAATGTGGACAAAAAATACTAGTCGCGGCGAATTACTTGATCTATTGCAGGCTGAGCGACCCCTCTCAATGAGAAATTCATCTCAGTATGATTTGCTGAATTCAGATTCGCATAGTGACCTACAAATTGCTTGGAAAGAAAAACCTTCACAGGAGTCTGCACTACCAAGGGCGATTATAGTACCTCATAACAAGAAAAGAGATTTTTTAGCATGGGCCCTAACATATCTAACAAATTTCAGACCATTTACAGCTTACTTTAGAATATTTACGAAAGAAGACGTTGAGAAGTATACGATAGAACAGGAGCCATCATTAGGTAAACTAGAAAGCGTATGCCTTGGCATTATTTTGGGAGAAGCTGCAACCTATTTGGATACGCATGATATTCGCCAGTTATCTCCAAGCGGTTGTTCAAGGACTTTCTCCTTTGCTATGTCACGAGCCTTAGCTTTAGGTTTGTTAAAAAATGAGGGGAATGCTGATATGGCAAATGCATGGCAGATGGCGCGGCACCTAACAAATCAGCCCAAGTTAAATCTGAATGTTGAGTATCTTCTGATCCCGTGGTCCGTAATTCTACTGCTCGCTGATATCGTTGGTATTGAGAAGGATCATCCACCACAAAACATATTAGACGCGTGTCGCGATCTATTCAACAAAGGAGATATTGAAGATTCTAACTGGATGACTTTTGTCAGTACTTTCCCAGAGCATAAAGATGTTCTAACACTAATGCGAGGTACACGTGAAGAAAGAGTAGTAACTTTTGAGAAGATGTTCAATATGTTGCTGCCTATGAAAAACAAAGATGAGACAACATGTGCTTTTTTGTGTGGCTACTTGGCCAGCTTAATAGCGCCAGGCGCTATTGATCACCTGAACTTGTTAAGACCATATGTTCGAGAGTTACCGTCCATTTTATTATGGTATGGTCTTTGTACAGGTTTGCGCAATCATTCAAGCATGAAGAACTACTCGCTAGGACTGGGTCGTCGTATCCTTCGGGATTTGCTCCAATACGAGTTCTTTATCGATCGACCTAGATGTGATATTTCGCTTGCTGAATTAGAATTGTTAGTCGTCGATAATAAGATGACTTTAGATTTTCGTACAGGGCGCTCGGGACAAATGGAAATTGAAATTGCCCCTTGTGTTACAACCACGGTGAAATGGCCGCCACCGAGCGACCATCAGCAAGAATTGCACATGAGGAGTGAAATTGAGTATGAAATTGCAGATCTCGAGGCTGATGTCACTTTGGCTCTCGCTAAAATGGAAAATGTTAGACGTAGATTATCACACCTAACCCAAATACGCGCATCAAAAAGTACTGATATAGAACAGAAATATAGAAAAGGCAAGAAAAAAGGTCGGTAGGAAATAGGAAAAGTGCGGCAAAAAATGCCAGAACTAAAAAGAGACTTGCCTTGAGTCTTGCAGTCAACTCTTGGTTTCTGTCTTGTAATAATTTTCGAATGTAATCCGCAGAATAATCTGGAACCCTGTGGGTGGTCTGGTAGCCAGGGTTCATTGCTGAACCCCAGCCCCATAAGAACCGTGCTTGTCAGTTTCCCGACACACGGCTCAAGCCTTTCATAAGCTGCTTTCAGCAGCCGGTTCCACAACCTCCATTTGTGCATGTGTGGTAATTATAGAGAATCATGGTGTCAGACTTGTTTATTGCAATTTGCTGAATTTGGGGACTTAATCTGTACTTCGCTTATGCAATGTCAAGCATGGAGACGCTTTTAGCCTCGGCTAATCCGTTATGATGGAAAGACATGAGTTTTAATTATTTCCGAATTAACATCCTACATAAAAACGCGCACTCATGTTTGTACTTTTCCCCTCTAAAAAAAACGATTATGCCAACTCTCAGGGGATATTACGGCGGGACTCCTGAATTGCTCATAGAGTCCCGCCGTTTGTTGTTATATAAGAGACGGCTGAAGAGGCTTTTTCCTGGTGGTAGATTTCACTACATTGATCTTCAAAGTAAAAACAACATTCTGTAACCACTTCTTGCCGGGAGCCTCAGGATGTATCTTGTAATATTCCATATCATTGAGCATCCCGATAAACCTTTCAGCATCCTTTAATTGATAAGGGAAGTAAGGAGGGATGGCGGATGCTTTTTGAAAGAAGTACTTCAAGAGAGCGGATCTTTGGGCAATTTTGGTTATGGCAATATCTGTTTCGCCTTTATTGGGCTGCTGAACTTCCTCTGCCTCTCCATTGACTTCCAGTTGGTTCGCCTGACTACCAATTGCTGCTGCCTCATTAGTGATTCCTTCGGCTATCTGGGCGTCCTTGTATCGCACTTCTTTCGCCATTTTAATGGACTCCCATTTCATTATGAAGTCTTTTATGATTCTTTCCGGGAATTCAGGCATGACTCCAAACGGAATGATCAGGGAAAGCAGAATGCACCCTTTGTCGACTTCCGGAAAGTCAATGACCATGAGTTTTCTCGCTACCTTCATATAACCGATATAGTCACTGGGGGAGAAAAAGTAGCGGGCAATCAGGATACCCTCTTTGGTAAGGGAATACAAACCGCTCTCTTTCCTGTTCAGAATGTGACAGGCCCTGAGGAAATGCAGGTTCTTTTCTACGGATCCGGCCACTTTCTGTCCTGTTGTAAGAGAAGCAGCGTAGGTCGTGCTCAACGCCTGGATGAGATCCTGCTTTGATGCCGGATTCAGGGAAAGAATGGTAAGCACCATTGATTGAACCGGGAGAGGGAGAGACTTTGCAAGAGATAGTTTCTTTGCATTAAACAGCTCGATTTTGTCTCCCAGGATATATACCATCGCTTCAGGTTTACCCCGCCCTGCCCTGCCGAACATTTGATCGACATCGGTTTTTTCCAGAAAATATCCCCCTCTTCGCGTGCCGCACACAACTACTATATCCGCCGGAGTGTTTATCCCCTGGGAAAGCGTGTTCGTGGCAAGCAGAGTCTTTAATGTACCAGCATTGAATTCCACGACAAGCCTGTCCCTCTCCTTATCTTCAAGGTCTGCACAATGCATTGGCGTTACAAGGGACTCGCTGAGACAATAGCCAGCAGCTTTTGTAGGAACAAAGATAAGGACGTTGTCTTCCTGATGCTTCAAAAGTATATCTTTTAAAACTTTCAGCCTCAGGGAGTCCCGGTTATAGATGTGTCCCGAAATAGTGGGTGCAACACCTGCCGGAAGTCTTCTGGGAGCTGGCTGGGCATTGATATCATCAGGGACATGCACTTCGCTTACATGGATGAGCGTTTTTCTGTATTTCGAAACAAACATGTCGGCGTTCAGTAAAGCAGCCAGTTCTTTCTTATTGGGAAATGTACCGGACATGAGCAGGACTTTCCCTCCGCTTCTTATATGGACAGTCAAGGCCACATCCAGATTGCCTCCTCTGGACGGCTCAAGAAGGTTATGCGCCTCGTCTATGATCAGGAGCCCTGCTCTTGTCCACTCCTTGCCTGATCTCACTGCACTTAGAAATCCTTCGGGTGTTGTGACCACAAAGAACTTGTCGGCAACGGTCTTGTCGGAATTGGTGCTCAAACCGACGATCTTCGCGCCCCATATCCCGACAGACTCCTGATATAAGCTTTTGACAAGTTCACGGGTAGGAGCGGTGAGTATTATTTTCTGGCCCTCGTCGAGAAAACATCTCGATGCGATATACGCAAGGGCAGTTTTTCCTGTTCCTGTGCCGCTTTCGATGACACAGTGCCTGTCTGGTCTATAATTGTCCTTGAAGCAGCTCTGTAACGGATTCAGCGTTTCAAAGGGAATATCAGGGTCGAAGCCACATGGATATTCACCCGTTACTTCGAAAAAGAGCGGAGCATCCTTTGTTGGCTGTCCAAACTTTTTCGTGAACCACTTCCTGAAGAAACTGATCACTGACTAATAAACCTCCATTTCATAAGCTTCCTCCTGTTTGTAATTAAGTAAATGGCAGCATTATGCATGATATTTATCTGCCTCTCTGTCACTTTTTGAATCTCTGAGAGTATTTCATGGAATAACCTCTTTGCTGAGATACCGTGGTTGGTTTAATAAAGAGGGGGAAGAGGAAGATGGGGTTGTCTTCCTCTTCCGAGGGGGGAGTGTGAGCCCTGTGAAGCCAGTCTTCTGCCAACTCCACAGAGCAAACGGCCTTAAGGGTATATCTGACTCTGGATATTCTTCGGCAATTCCGGGGTCATGGGTGAATCTGTCGTCATGGCTTGCGAATCACTTGTTCGCGCTGTGTGTATCGGCTCTACCTGGGCTTTCAACCCGTTTCCCGAATTGACGATGTCTACGGTTGCCCTGACCACGACATCTCTGACAACTTCCTCCAGAGCAGTGCCCTTTAATTGGCTGAAAATCCCGCCAAAGCCCACTCCATGCCATCCGGCGCCAGCTCCTATACCAAGACCTGACTTCTGATTGTTTGCCTCATATGACTTTGTGAAGGTGACTTTCCCGGAGTTAACATCTATTATCCTGATATCCATGCCAACGATAGCCCTGGTCTTCTTGATATCCACAGCGCTCAATACCGGGATAATGCCGATACCAAGGTTGGTATTTGTGGTCTCCATTGTCAGAGAGGTAACAGCCCCTCCCAAAAGGAAGTCAGCAGTTTCAAGTTCGATCTTCTTCCCCGCGAGAGCCATTTCCTGCTTCAGTTCCTCTAGAGACTCTCTCTCAAGAATTTCAAAGCACCCTGTCTGCTTCAAAGCGGATATGAGCATATCTCCTATTCCCTGTCCAATCCCTTCGTAGGCAGGTTGACCTGTTAAAGATGCAATCTGCTGAAGGAATGAAGCTGTAGGCGTTTTGGGATTAATGCAGGAAGCCGCCTTACAGGTCACTTTTCCGAGTGCAATCTTGCCGATGGGCTTCTCGCACTTTGGAACCTGCGCTGTCTTTTCGGTTGTCTCTGTCTCTGCGGCTGATACTGACACAGAAAATACGCCCAGCATCGCAGCAGCAATCAAAATAGTGATGATTTGTTTCATGATATGTCCTCCTTTTGATGTTTGTTTTTAAATAGGTATTACCCTTCACTCCTGATTCATTCTCCTGATGTTGATTTTTTGAGCCAATTTTGGAATGAGCAGTATGAAGAGAGGGAATTAAAGCCAGGTGAAGGTCGGATATCCCGTGGGAAGGCCTTTGTGGGTACCGCAGTGTTTGCGTACTATTTTTCCACGGCATACTTTACAGCTGTGACCTGCGGTGCAGTCGTTCTTTTCCATGCACTTCATAGTCTCGCAGCCGCACGGAAAAGTAAAAAGCTTTACGCTTGCCTGTTCAAACGGTACTACCGGTTTTTGTGTTAATGTGACAACAGTTTCCATAGTTTTAAATCCTCCTGTTTTTTAGTCGTGTTTTTTAAATTGTGTTTTTTGTCAATTAGCAGAAAGAGGGTAAAGTGTTGCGGATGTATGGACTCTTTACAGACGATAAAAGTTGATAGTTTCTATATCGACAACGATCTCCGCAATTGCTTTCGCTGTGGCGGCTGAGACATGAGGCATATTCTCCTTGATGGTTAATTCGATAGCTTCCACTTTCGACATAAACAGATCTCCTTGTAGTTATATCTCTGTAACTTTCACCAAAGGCTACTTGTTTGAAACTGACGCATGCCGAAGATAAACAGCATGTGAATGATCTTCCTCTGGAAAACATCTATTTATTCACCGATTCCTTGAGCAGTTCGTCGGGAATTTCAATCACATTCAAGGAGGGTTCGTTGCGTTTGCGGTTAAACAGCATCTTTACGATATCGTCGACACTGCTTAAGCTGTAAACTCTCTCCCCCTTCTGAACCTTGATTGAACCGGTCAAATTCTTGACTGACATAGCACACCTCCAAAAAAGAAAAAGGGCATCACGATTTTTCACCGAATGGCTACTTTCGTAATGCCCCTAAAAAAGAGACTCGGGCTTGCAACAGACGTAAATGTGATTATCCTGAAAAAAAATGAAAGGTAGAGGAAGTAAATGTTTGGTTGGAGATCGGGCAGGAAGGAACAGTATGCTGCTCTTTACGGCTTTTAAGCGGAAAGGGCTTTCCTGACAGTAGTAAGGACGTTGTTGCCCTCTTTTCTGAAAGAAAAGTGCAGGCCCCCCATGACGGTATAAACCGGGATTCCGTGTGGAAAGAATTGAACAAGATTCGCCGAATTCACGTTTACGCTCACCGGCCTGTTGATGTTGATACCTCCAAAGAATTTCGTGAGTACGGATGTTGCTGTTTTCATAACGTTCACCTCAATCTTTGAATTTGTTCCGCCCGGAACAAGCGGAAGGATTTCATGGCTGCTCATCGCTTTTTGTTTAGTGTCAGAGCTTAGAACTGACTGTGGAGAAAACGCGAAACGGTTAGTCCATGTGCAGACCGTTTCGGGTTCCTGAATGATTAAAGGAAGGATTAATGGGGATCCGGACAGGCAGGTTTGTCAGCACTTGAAGGTCGGAGAAAATGTGAAACACCAGTTGATTCTTGACATTGAATTTGTAGAGCAAAAAAATACGACCAAACAGCGATCGAGAGCTGAGACAAACTGCCTTGTCTCTTCCCGACAGGAAAACCGATGTTAGTTACGTTTGCAACAATAGGACTCTGAAATATTGTGCTTTAAGGCAATGATACTCTGCGAAGCGGCAAATCGGGGGGATCCTTTTCCCTTTGAAGGAAGAGAAAAAACGGGATGTCAGAAATTGGGGACTTGTTGTTTTAAGCCATTTTAGGCGGGATTCGAAAAACTTGTCTCAAGCTGTCGGCTTCTGAGGCCTCTCTGGATACTTCTATGCAGGATAAGATGTGAAAATTACCTCAATTATAATGAGAATAGCCCATACGGTCAAGGCAATTAAAGCCTAACCAACTGAAATACAAGCATAATTTAGTGTTTCTGTCTCAGCCCTATCGCATCTGGAAAAAACAAAAAACTTTAAGAACGTCACAACTTTGCGAAATACAGCAAAATCAAGATGTTATAGACATAAAAGACCGTCTTGTCTGAAGTCTCAGGACTCTCAAAAATTCAAATGTAAACACGCTACCTGAGATCAGGTATATATTCGACATTCATTTTTTTCTCTAACCTGCTGATATCCATAGATTAATCGGGATTAACAGAACAGGACGGCTTACGTGGTTTCTTACGACGTTCCTTACGAGGTTTCTTATAGGGGTTCTTACGGCAAGGTCAATACGGTTGCAGGACAGAAAACCGGACGCGAAATGATTTCGCCCGGTCCAGTGGGAATTCTGCCAATAAAAATACGCGTAATACTCTTATATCAATAAAGCGGAAAAGGAGGAGTTCGAAATGACAGAAAACGCAGATAAGGAAATAAAATCAACCGAGAGATACGACAGCAAGAAATGTCTGGACGCAGCTGCAGACAAGTTGTTGGGAGACATTAACAGAGAGGAGATTGTGCAGATACCGGTGGACAAAATAATGGCCAACCGTTTCCAGCCAAGAAAGTACTTTAAAGAAGAATCCCTGGCGAGTCTTGCCGAAACGATAAAAGAAGACGGCGTGCAGCAGCCGATAACAGTAAGGAAGATTGAAGAAGAAAACTCACCCTTTCTCTTTGAACTGATAGCAGGAGAACGGAGATTGAGGGCTTCAAAAATTGCAGGGCTCGAAAAGATTCCGGCAGTCATAAAGGAAAAAAGTGACAGAGAGGTAAAAAAACTTGCCCTCCTTGAGAACCTGCAAAGGGAAGACCTTACGTACTTTGAAACCATGATGTCTATTGTCGGATTGAAAGAAGAATACGGAAGCAACGAGGAAGTCGCTCATGCCATAGGTCTTACAAGAAGAAGCGTAGAACAATATCTGAAGATGCATACGGAAATCTCCACTCTACCGGAGGTATTTGCACTAGTGGAAAAGAAGCAGTCGGCTCTGAGCAGGAAGAATCTGCAAGATACAGCTGCCCTCATTCCCGAACTGAGAAGATACCAGAAATCGGACAAGAGAGAGTTCGAACGCTTTATCAGGAGAGTCAGGGAGAAAGGGCTCGTTGTTGCCGTGGAGAAATTAGTGAGAAAGATTGAGGGCCGGAATGCCGAAAAGAATAAAAGTGCAGCTCCCGATACACATTCGCTTGATGACATATTCAGGGAAACAGAAGACAGACTCGTGATAAGAATTAACTTACTGAAAGACGCCCTCCCCTCTGATGAAGATCTGGGGAAAATTCACTCAGCCATAGATCATTTTTTTAAGAGGATTGACGAGGTTGTGAAAGATTCGATTCCTGAAAGTGCGTCTGAATAGCGCTGATCTGAAATGGTAATTATCACCGAGAGAGACGTCAATATTTTCAAAATCTTGTCGAGTGGGGCATCAGATCTTGCGGACATAAGAAAAATGCTTAGGGATGTCTATAAAACAGATGTTAGTCCAAATGCTCTGCAGAAAAGACTGTCTCTATTAAAGAAGGATGATTATATCCGGTCGAGGGTCTATGCGAAAAAGAATGAGGGCTTAAGGGTCAAAAAGGAAGGGTATGAGCAAGAGGAGAGCGAAAAGGCAATGAGGAGCAATGTCCCTTTTGCACTGTATGCGCTTACCTTCCTTTCAATAGCCGTGCTCGTAGAGAGGGGATATGATCACAACTGGATAAGAGCATGCCTGCCAGGTCCCCCTTTTATAAAACACGATGAAATGGTCCGTGAAGTCGTCCGGGCGATAAAGAAAGAGGCAGCAAGAGTCGGTTACAGTTTCGGGTTAGTCGATGAGCTGAACCTGAAAAGAATGGCATCAAAGTACAAATCCAGGGAGAATCTTCCCGACCTATTGGTGAGACTCACTCTGGATATCGGATCGGAACAGATAGTAAAGAGATACAACCTGGAAATCGACAATAACACGATTTCGCCTTTATATATGGTTGATAAGGTCCTGAAATCCAAAAGAAGGACGATTATTATATGCAACGACAGCAAAAGCCGCATGGAATCATTCCTGAGAGCGTTCAAATCTGCTGTTAAGGATGAGGCAAAAAGGAATCTGATAAAAAGAAAACAGAGAAAGGGTAATGTTCAGCCGCTTCAGCAGCACGAGGACATACCTCTGGCGCATAAGGTTGTCTTTACCTACATAAAGGAATTCTGCTCCAGAGGGTTCCTGCAGACCAACTTTATCTCAATTGATGGGGAACCTGTGTATATCGTTCCTCCGGAGATCAACAAGAAGATAATTATCAGGGGAAGAGGGGTTTATGACACATAATCCGCTGATATTATCATGAATATAGAAGACATAGGCGCGATAAGAATAAAACTTCTCGATCCTGATCAAATAATTTGGAGGGCAAAGGGAGAAGTAAAGTATTCGAAGACTCTGGAGTCAAATGGAAAGCCGGTCCTCGGAGGTCTGTTCTGTCCAAGAATTTTTGGAACTATGGAGCCGGGCACATGCATCTGTGGAAAATTTCACAAAAAATATAGAGAAAAACAGATTAAGTGCGAGAAATGTGATTATGAAGTAATAAGCGAGAGGGCTAAAAAAAACCGCTTCGGTTATATCAAACTGAAATATCCGGTAGTTCATATATGGTACAGAAGCAGCATAGCTACGCTTCTGGCAATCCCGCCGAAGAAATTGAGATATATCATCAACTGCCTGGCATTTATAGTGCTGAAACCCGGGGAAACCAGTTACAAAGATGGCGAAATAATTTCACTGAAGGAGTACCTTGAAGCCAGAGAAAAAAAGAATTTCATGGCAGAAACCGGCGGGACCGTCATATACGGACTCTTGAAAGAGCTCGATATAGAGGATCTCGTAAACAATCTGAGACAGAAACCGCCTTCAAGGAGAATAAATAAGCGACTTCAGATTGCCAGGGACTTCATGAAATCGAGAATGAAACCCGAATGGATGGTATTAAGTGCTCTTCCGGTTCTGCCGGCAAAATTGAGACCCGTAATCATAATGGACGATGGAACAATAGCCAGCTCGGACCTTAACGAGCTCTATGCACGTGTAATAAACAGAAACAACAGATTAAAGGAACTTGAACATATAGGATCCCCGGAAATACTGAGGCTCATAGAAAGAAGGCTTTTACAGGGCTCGGTCGACTCTCTCCTTCAAAACAACAAAGGCCATACCGCGATGAACAGGACGAGAAAAAGAGCATTGAAATCGCTCTCCGATTTCATAGAGAAGAAAGAAGGCAGGCTGAGAAGAAATTTGCTGGGAAAACGAGTCGACTATTCAGGGAGATCAGTTATTGTTGTGGGCCCTACCCTGAAATTGAACCAGTGCGGTTTGCCGATTGTTATGGCACTGGATATGTTAAGGCCCTTCATATACGGCAATCTTATGCGCAAAGGACTTGCAATTTCTCTGAGGAACGCCTCTCTTCTGGTTGATTTGAGGAGACCGGAAGCAATTGATGCCCTGGAGGAAGAACTCAGGGAAAGGGTTGTAATTCTGAACAGGGCTCCGTCACTCCACAGAATGAGCCTGCAGGCTTTTGAACCGGTATTGGTTGATGGCAAGGCGATAAGGCTTCATCCTATGGTTTGCACAGCATTTAATGCAGATTTCGACGGTGATCAGATGGGGGTACACATGCCAATAACGCTGGAAGCACAAATAGAGACAAGGGTACTGATGCTCTCGGTAAATAATCTTCTCTCTCCGGCAAACGGAAAACTGATAATGACTCCTGCCCAGGACATAGTTCTGGGCATTTACTATCTGACGAAAGAGAAAGGCAAGAGAAATGACGAAGGGATGATTTTCGCGGACAAAGAAGACGCTTTATGCGCTCATTATGCAGGAGCTGTGGATCTGCATGCGAACATAGTTGTGAGAATGCACGGACAACGAATTGCCACGACTCCGGGCAGGCTCATATTCAGCGAGCTTTTTCCCTCACAAATTGTATTCGAGGAGTTGAATAAGACCATCAGGAAAAAGGAGCTGACCAGGCTTGTAGAAATGTATTACGACAGAGCAGGACAGAGAGATGCCGTAATACTGCTCGACAGGATAAAGGAGACGGGATTCAAATATGCAACACAGAGCGGCGTCTCATTCTGCAGCAGCGATATCACTGTTCCTATGGAAAAGAGAGAGATCATAGAAAGAACAGAACGGGAAGTTCAAGACATCAAAGAAAAATATGGTATAGGCGAAATCACAGACACAGAAAGGCATAACAAGACAATAGACCTCTGGGGAAAGGCCTCAGAGGAAATATCAATAAAAATGATGGCGCACTTCGGAGTGGAAGACGATGCCGATATGACAGAAGAACAGAAAAGGTATGCCAAAGAATTCAACTCGATGTATATGATGGCTGACTCCGGGGCAAGAGGAACCGTTGGTCAGATGTCACAATTGGGAGGGATGAGGGGATTGATGGCCAAGCCCACCGGAGAGATAGTCGAGATACCGATCAAATCAAACCTTAAGGAGGGGCTAACATATCACGAGTACCTGCTTGCTGCACATGGGGCGAGAAAAGGGAGATCTGACGGCGCGTTAAAAACCGCCAATGCAGGATATTTCACAAGAAAGCTTGTGGATGTCGCCCATGATCTGATAATAGACAAATTAGATTGCGGGACTTTGAAGAGTATTACGATGACAGATTTGACTGACAACGACGAAATTCTTATACCTCTGGAAGACAGGATACTTGGAAGGTATGCTGGAGAGGATGTCATAGACTTTTCAACAGAAAAGGTAATCGTTAGAAGAAATGAGATAATCGACAAAAGAATTGCCGCAGAGGTCACAAATGCAAATATGAGGCAGATAAAGGTTCGATCGCCATTTTCATGTCAATGCTCCAAAGGCCTCTGTGTCAAATGTTACGGTCATGACCTTTCAACGAGGATGCCGGTTTCTATTGGAGAAGCTGTCGGAATAATCGCTGCCCAATCAATAGGAGAGCCAGGGACACAGCTCACCCTTAGGACATTTCACAGTGGGGGAAGCGCTTCGGGATTATCAACAAAGAACTCTATTGAGGCGAAGACCTCGGGACGTATCAAGTTCGCTGAAATGAAGACAGTGAACAATGTAAACGGACAACTTATAGCCATCAACAGGAGCGGAAGACTGACAGTGATGACAGCCGAAGATAAAGAATCGGACTGCGGATCCGTTCCTTACGGAGCTGTAATAATGGTAAAAGAGAACGAGCATGTCGAGGCAGGAGCTGTAATAGCGCAATGGGATCCCTATAACCTTCCTATTATTTCAACGACAGCCGGCAATGCCGAATTCATAGATATTATAGAAGGATCAACGATGAAACAAGCACTTGACCGGGACACAGGCGTAGTAAAGAAAGTCGTAACGGCAATAAAAGACGAAATGATACCCAGAATAAAAGTGGGAGAAAAAGAATATATGCTGCCGATAGGTGCGATTATCGGAATTGAGGAAGGCGGCGAGGTGAATATTGGAGATTCGATAGCAAGAATCCCGAAACAGGCAAAAAAGACTTCTGATATCACAGGGGGATTGCCTAAGGTGCTTCAAATACTGGAAGCAAGATCGTTAGACAACCCTGCAATAATATCAGAAATAAGCGGCGAATTAATAATAAACCCGCCCAAAGGGAAATTCCTGCTGCTAGACATAGTTGCAGAAAATGGCGATGTGGCAAGCTATAGAATATCCATCGAAAGGCAGCTAAATTTTTTCAACGGGGATTTCGTAAAAGCAGGAGATATCCTTGCTGACGGAGATATAAGAATCAATGACATACTGAACATTTTTGGACCCGAGAAAGCTGCAGTACAGATAGTAAATGAAGTGCAGAAGGTATATTTGAGCCAGGGGGTTTCCATAAATGACAAGCACTTCGAAATCATCGCCAGAAAAATGCTGGGGTTTGTCAGAGTTGTAAATGCAGGAGACACGGACCTCGTGGCAGATGATATTGTACCGAGGAATACTTTCTTTGAAAAAAACCACGGAACAAATGGAAGAAAAGCTACAGCCATCCCCATACTGCTTGGCCTTGCAAAAGCAGCAATAAACTCAGAAAGCTGGCTTAGTGCAGCATCGTTTGAGAGAACAGCGTATGTCCTGGCAAACGCTTCTATAAAGGGAAAAGTTGACATCCTGTCAGGGGTCAAAGAAAATGTGATAATTGGGAAAAGGATCCCAGTTGGCACGGGCCATCCATATTTCCAGGAGACACGAATAGTGAGAGAGGAAGAGGCAATTTCTAAATAAAAAATGAAAGTCTCTCTTTAAACTACTTAATCAAAGTCGCACGGGCAGATTCTATCACAAC
>DNOQ01000116.1 GCA_003501665.1 Bacteroidales bacterium
TTTGTAAGTGTTCTGAATTCAGTCGTAGTTGTATCAACCGACTGATTATTTCGCAAAATAATTTCACCAATCTCTTTTTTATATTCTGCAGCGGATTTCACTCCGAAACTTATATCACTGTAAGTTCTCCTTAATTCCCCCTCCGGTTCAACCTTTGCAGAAACGACGGCTTCCGGTCCTGTTACTCTTTTTCTTCCTTCATCGTTTAACACCTTTTCCGTGATAATTGAATTATCTGCCGCTACCGAAACGGCCTCAATTAAAATGGACCCCGACACGAGACCGGGTGCTGATACCTGCACATGTATTTTGCCCGGAGCGCCGGTTGATCGTATTACATTTGAGACAGGCATATCGATATACCATACCCCTTCCATCTGATGATGCTTGTTTATATCCGACTCATATACATTATACCCTGCAAGCGATGCCGGTCCTGTCACGCTCCACTTTACGGTGTTGGTTGCACCGTAAACATGATTGCCTTCAGAATCAACAATATCAGCTGTTATAATAACTACAGATGCCCTGTCGGCATCGATTTTCTGATGTGAACTTTTAAGAACGATCCTTGCCGGATCACCTGCCACCATTATTTCGGCAGTGATCTGCTTTCCTCCTTTAGTTCCTGTTGCAGAGAGGATTCCCTTTTCGATGGTTATATCTTTAAAAGTAACACTATTGAAATCACCGGCTGAAGGCTTCAGAGTTCCCTTTGAAGTACCATTGACTTTCAATTCAATAAGCTCACAGTTGGAATTTACAACAATATCCCTTTTCTGTCCGATATACTGTGATCTCCAGTAATGAGGCTGGATGAAGATCATCGGTTTCACTGCATAATTTGCCTGCCAGAAATAATAAGCATACTTGGGGATCCTGTAAACATCGACATATCCTTTGGGATTTACATGAAGAAGCGGTGAATTGAGATATTCGCGATCGGCGCCATGATCTTCATATAGCCATGTGCACAGGTTTTCAGTACCGAACAAACCGCTTGCTTTCAGCATATTCTGATGGTGTTCCTCGGTACCGCAATGCTGCGGGTCGGATGGTTCAAGATCTTTGACATCAGTATTGTACCATCCTCTCACGGTACAGCGCAGCAGATTCTCGATCGGAAGATTATCATCGTTATGACGAACGTATTTACCTTCAGAACCCCCTGATACTCTCCGTGCAGTGAGGATGCGTGTTGTATCTTCGGCAATGGCATATTTTGAATCGACCGCATGATTTGTTTCATTTCCCATGCTCCACATCATTATACTGGGATGATTGCGGTCGCGCCTTATCATCTCCTTCATCTGCTGTTCCTGAACTTCAGGCGAGAACTCCTGGTTTTTTATGCTGGGCGATTCTTCGTTCACAATGATCCCCAGCCTGTCTGTAAGATCATATACAAATCTGTCATTGGGATAATGTGCAGTCCTCATGAAATTATAATTCAGATTTTCTTTAATATCCCTGAAATCCATAGCAGTTATCCATTTCGGGATTGCATCTCCCAGCCAGGGATACTCCTGATGTCTGTTCCCTCCTTGAATCAATATCTTTTTATCATTCACATAAAGGTCATTGGTATTATAATCCCAACGAAACCATCTGAATCCCAGAGGACTTTTTAAGATATCCGTAATTTTGCCGCCTGTTTTGACTTCAGAACGCACTTCATACATATACGGATTATCAGGTGACCAGAGTTTTGGTCGTGATACCGGCTTCGATATCTGGTCAAATCTGAATAGCCTGCCCGGTTCGATTTTAGCTTTTGATTTCAGCACCTGTATAATTTTCCCTTCAGCATCGATTAAATAAGTGTCAAGCATGCACTCCTTAACTTCCTGGTGATCGTTCTGTACCCATGTCTGAACTCTGACAATTCCGGAATTCTCTGTCACTGAAGAGGTTGTCACGAATGTACCGCCTTCATGCGAGGCTGAACCCTGCATCGGTATATAAAGCTTATCTTTAATTACAAGAGTTACATCGCGATAAATGCCTCCGTATAAATTAAAATTCCCGGCCGCCATCGGCGGGATCCTGTAATTATCATTTCGTTTATTGCTGACTGCAACAGCAAGGAGATTATCTTTTCCGGTATTAATAAATTCCGTTATGTCAAAATCAAAGGATCCGTAACCTCCCTTATGATCGCCAAGATATTTACCGTTTATCCAGACTTTACAATACTTCTGTACGCCCTCAAATTCGATAAATAATTTCCTGCCGGAAACAACCGGATTGACAGTAAAGTGTTTCCGGTACCATCCCCAGCCGTTCCACCAGTATGGATTATCATTTTCAGAGGCACTTCTGATAAAGGGATGTATTTCTCCTGTAGTTTCATAAGTCATCCAGGTATGGGGTATACTTATGGCAGGCCATTTTGAATCGTCGAAAGCCGGTGATTCATAACCTTTATCCTCCTTTTCATCAGGAAAATAATTGAAAGTCCAGTTTGAATTGATTATCTTTTCATAGCGTGGAGGCATAACAGGCTTAGCCTGTTTTCGCTGTGCATAGCCAGGCTGTATGCAAATCAGCATAAATAAGACAATGACAGTTTTCTTCATATTGCAGAATTTCCAGCATAAAGTTAGTCATTGTTTATTTACTTACAAAAAGTGAGATTTTAAGAAGGAAAAATAAACCGCAAAGAACGCAAAGAAATTACGCAAAGATCGCAAAGAATTATATTACAATAATTTATCTTTGAGAACTTTGCGCTGTCTTCGCGCACTTTGCGGTTAAAAAAGACATCCCGTTCACCCCGCAAGAGTGATGCGGGTTAATTACTTATCATAATGAGCCGGATTCTCTTCTTTACCAAAATGCTTTTTTCTGATTTGTACTTATCCGGCCAATACTCTATATTTATGAACTTATAATTATGATATTTCTATTTTCAACTTAAATCAGATAAGACTATGAAAAAACTATTACTGTCAATTGTGATGATCTGCCTGATAGCCATTACTTCAGTTGGCCAGAAAGCTCCGACAGGCAATCCGAAGGATTTCAGGCTTAAGACCTGTCTTCATTCTGTCAGCTACATGGGTGTATGGCGCGGACAGGCTACACTGAGTATCGATGAATTCCTTTTAAAGGCAAAAGAATTCGGTTATGACGGCGTAATGCTTGCCGCAAAACGTCCGCATGTATCGCTTATAGATTATGATGATGCCGCACGTCAGAAACTCAGAGCAAGAATTAAGGAGCTTGGACTCGAACTGGTATGTCTTGCAGGTTATACCGATTTTTGTGCAGGAATCGATAAGGCAGGTATTCCGAATGTGGAGATACAGGCAATATACGTTGGTGAGCTGGCACGGCTTGCCCGTGATCTGGGCACAAATATGGTCAGGGTTTTTACCGGTTATGAACGCTCTGACCAGCCATACGATAAACAATACGGCCTTGTTGTTGAAGGTTTGCAGATGGCAGGCAGGATAGCCGCCAGATATGGTGTTACTATTGCAGTCCAGAACCATCACGATATTGCTCTTCACCACGATCCCATGAAATGGCTCATCGAGGAAGTTAATCTTCCAAATGTAAGAGCAGCCTTTGATTGCTGGTCACCTACTCTTGAAGGCCTTACACCGGAGGAAATAAGACAAGCCATACATACTCTTAAACCATATATTGTACATACGACAACGGCTGATTATAAAGAGCATCCGAGATTCAGATATGAACTTAATCACAGCAACTATGTTCCGATGACATCCCAGATGAGAGCTGTTCCGATGGGACAGGGCTTCCTCGATTATAAATCTTTTATCAATACTCTGAAAGAGATCGGTTACCAGGGCTATATCGCTTATGAAATGTGCGAAGTGCTTGAGGGTGGTGGTTCGGTCGAGAATCTCGACAAAACGGCAAAGGCATTTATTGAGTATGTGAAGCAGTTCAGATAAGAAACCTCAGATAATTACCAATGACTGCCTGAAACGTCCCAACTTCCCCGGTGATCATAAAACACCCGAACAAAGGATCCCGAATCTGGCCGATCTCGACGGCACTGACCGGGAGACCTGCATGACAATGAACGGTACATGGGGATACAAGAGCTATGATCTTAACTACAAATCACCCCAGACTCTTATCCGCAACCTCATCGATATAGCTTCGAAAGGTGGTAATTTTCTGCTCAACGTAGGTCCTACTGCTGAAGGTGAATTCCCTCAGCATAGCATAGATATTCTGGCTGAAATGGGCAAATGGATGAAAGTTAACGGCGAGGCAATCTATGGCACCAAAGCGAGTCGGTGGGGATTGTTTCCATGGGGAAGGTGTACCAGGAAGGATTGCTTACTATTTCACTTCCTGCTTCCGCTCCCGATCCTTCAGCCAAAGTGATCAGAGTGGATGTAAGAGGAAAAGTGGCGGAGAAAATTACTCATTAAAAAGATATATGACCTGAAATCACTCATCCATGAAAAGGTCTTTGTTTTTTTATCTGTGTTAATTCTGGTATTTATTCAATCACCTTATACTATTCTCCAATCAGCATTTACCGGAACGACTGTACAAAAGGACAAAACAGATCTGGAACCAGTTGCAGGAGGGATCTTTATGATGAGGTTAACAGAGAGTTGATTAATTATTTATTCCCTATGGGAAATTGAAGCTATATAGTAATCCGGATTCTATTGTCATAATTTCCCTGCGGGAAATTAATAAGAATTTACATTCAGAATATTACCGTTTTCCATAATACTCAAATCTGAAGGATTGCAATATGAATAACCCCCAGTGGAACTGGGGGCGGGAAGCCATCCATCACAATCCAGCTCTGCAGGAGTTGAATATTATTGCCCGCAGGACATCAATATATATTATATTTTGACTAATTTTGTCAAAATATTCCTGTATTTATGGAAAGCTTCGCAGAACAGATAAAGAGACTACGAAAAAAAAAGAACTTTACCCTGAAAACGGTTTCAGCCAGATTGAAGATCGATCCGGCAATCCTGAGCAAACTTGAAAATGGGAAAAGGACTGCGACGAAGGAAACTGTCGTAAAACTGGCAAAATATTATAAGGTGAATGAAAAAGATCTGCTCATTGCATGGCTTTCGGATAAGCTTATTCATGAATCGGATGATGAATCTCTGACCCTTGAAGCTTTTAAAGTTGCCGAAGAGAAAATTGCTTATAAGAGATCCCCTCCTCTTTCCCGGGAGCAAATCATCAGAATCATCCGCGACTTTCTTGCAAAAGACGGAAGAGTCTCCAAAGCCTGGATCTTCGGTTCATTTGCCAGAGGTGATGATGAACCTGATAGCGATGTCGACCTGATGGTAAAATATTCTGAAAGAGCATCAGGAACATTGCAGGATTATGCCGATATAAAATTCTATCTCGAGAATTTGATTAAGAAAAGAATTGATCTGGTAGAAGAAGGTTTTGTTAAACCTTTTGCTGAAAAAAGCATTGTAAAAGATAAAATATTGATATATGGATGATAATATTCCAACAAGAGCAGACAGAGTAATGCATATTTCAGAAGCTTGTAAGAGAATTATGGAATTCTGCAATGATATTACCGAGCAGGAATTCATTGAAAATGAAATGCTGAACAATGCCGTACTTTATCAGTTTATTATTATTGGTGAAGCCATCAGGCATGTCGATAAGGACATATTGAATAGATACCCATATCAGTGGCATCTCCC
>DNOQ01000249.1 GCA_003501665.1 Bacteroidales bacterium
GCCAAACTCCGTAGGAGTGAACTGTTTGTAGAAATCAGGACTACCATGATTTTAGCTCCGTAGGAGCGACCTGTATTTTATCGGATACTAATGTAAATATTTATATGTTCGTTATTCATAATTATTTGTATCAATCCATTAAAACCTGATTATTATGCACTTAAAACTTGAAGATCTTCCTCTTTACATGGAGTCTCCCGGAACAAAAATGCGTATGCAGACTGGCTGGGGAGGCATGGCAGTTGCCTATTGGGTGATGCCGGGTACTGATTCGAGGCCAATGCTTAAGGGATTGCCAAATGACAGCTGTCCTGCCCCTCACTGGGGGTATATGATTAAGGGCTCCCTGCAGATTACCTATGATGATGGTACCACGGAAACTATCAGCGCTGGTGATGTATTTTACATGCCGGCAGGACATAATGGCTTTTCTGACGAGGAAATAGTATGGATTGAATTCAGTCCGGAGAAAGAGCTTAAACAGGTCTTTGATCACCTTGCAAAAAAATAATAGCCGCCTTCGGCTCTCATCCTCCAATTATGAAGGTATAACTATATTTCAGCATAATCGTACGGTTACTGAAACGGGGCAGTTCAGGGATTTCACGATCTCTGTATGTATTAAGTCCTTCGTCATACACAATGTAGAGATCATGGCCTTCCCTCGGATTGTATCTGAACCTTATGTTGGTGATGATCTTATCAATTGCACTATTATATTGCGCCAATGAAACCAGGGAAAGCTTGCTGTTTAAAAATGCAGATATTTTTAATTGTCCTATATGACCTGTAAACTTCTGGTTGCGATCAGGGAATTTTACTATGTTCAACTGGTACATAGGACTTAATTGCAAGTACTTAGAAATATCTGCGTTAGGTTTTAAGGTTATTGTAAAACGACTGCCATCATAAAAAGATCCTGCATCGAAAGTTGTAGTAATCCTATAGAGCCTCCCCTGTGGTGTAGAGTAACTACTTTTTATACCATAGAATGTATACCTGCCTGCCGGAACATCAGCATCATCTGAAAATGGAAATAAATTTTGAACATCTTCTATGGATTGCCGGAATGAAATGAATCCAGATGATCCTGCCTTTGTTTGAAATGCCCATCCAGGACCTACATCAGATGATTCGATTCTGCCATCCATATTGCGTATAAATGCAATTCCTTCAATGTAAACCTGGTAGTTTTGCAACCGGGATTCATAACTCGGAAACCATCCATATTGCACTCTGTCACCAAGACGAGTATAATTATCCCGACGTTCATATCCGATGCCAGGATTGAAACCAGCCCCGGATCTCGAGTAACTAAGATTATAACCAAGTCCTTTATTTTTTCGTCTGTTCAGTTTTACAAATATCTTGGAAGGTTCTAAACTTACAGCTTGGTTTTTCTTATCATTTTCAAAGCTCTGCGCCCATTTCAGGATTAAATATTCATCTCCAAATAAACGGAAATCCCCATCAATCCCGTATGTAGTATTCCAGCTATCCCTGTTGCCTATTCTGGAAGTGATCATACCTCCAATATGAGAATTTAGATTAATCACCTGCTTTCGTAGCCGCAGCACATTAAAATTTTCTGATAGCAAATCCTCATACTTCTCCGTTTGCATGTTTAGAAAGCCTATATCCCATGGACCGGCTCTTCCAACAATCCTGGCACCTCCATAGATTCGTACCTGTTCTCCTTCATGAATTCCAATACGTCTACTATTAAAAAGGCGATTATCATCTTCAAATAAGAAATCAAAGTTACCCTGGCGCTCTTGAAAAAAAAGTCTTTTTTCCGGAAAAAATAATGAATGACGTGTAAGATTTATCATTTGGTCATCTGCCTCTACCTGTGCAAAATCAGTATTAATTGTAACATCCAGTGTAAGATTGTTTGTAAGCCCATATTTAAAATCCAATCCTGCTTCATGAACAAATTTATCATCCCTTTGATATGCTGTTTTAGTATCGTTTAGTTTATTTGATTGTCCTAAACCGCCAATCAAATAGGGAGTGATGTATAGAGGATTGTGACTTTTGACACCTTCAAATAGAACCTTTTTTGTTTGTGATGGCATAACCCACCCCCAAGCACCAAACTTTTCCGGCATCAACGGGAAATTATCCATTTCGAATTTTCTTGCGATAAACCGTAAAACTGAGATGCCCATTACAGCCTGACCATCTTTTTCTTCAAATCTAAGACTTGAGAAAGGTATGCGCATCTCTGCAAACCATCCATCATTATTACGGATGGTTGTCACATCCCAGAAGGTATTCCAGGTTGTATTTGCATTCAGAACCGGAGCACCAACACCATCATTTAATATATTCACATCTGTGCGTATTCCAGCCGGAGTGGTAAGAAACACCAGTGCATTTTCATTATCATTGAATGCATCAATGACTATTGCCATATTATCCGATCCATAACTCCAAATATCGCGCTTAAAAGATGTTGCTTGTATTAGAGAAGGAACACTATCATATAATCGTCCGGCAACATACAGGTAATCGTCGTCATAGCCTATTAATATCTCCGTACGCTCTGATGGTTCATTACCAAAATTCGGAGTCCTCATAAGCATTGGAAATGATTCAATTCCCTCCCAGGCCTCTTCATTGCTTAAGCCGTCAAGTACGACAGGTGATGTAATGCGCCGGATCTTTATAGGTTCATCATGTCCTGATCCGGGCTCCTGGGCAAAGCTTCTTTGTATCAGAATTGTAGCAACAATACCTATAATAAAAGATTTGACAAAGGTAGAATATAGGCTCATAACCATTCTTTTAAAGGTATTCTTATTATATCTGCATTATTTTAAAATCTTAAGTAATAATTGTTGTTCCGTTTTTATGTGTCACATTAGCGAATGGAATTTTTTTGTTTTTTGAACGAATGATATTATAGTACATGAATGGAGAAAATATAATCCAATCCAACGCTGAATGAATTGCATCTATTGGACAACTCAATTCACATGTTGCGCAAAGCATACAATCAGAGCCCCAGTTTAGTTTCCCTTTTTTGTTTTCCTGAATATTCGTTACAGGACATTTTTCTATACAAATACCGCACATATCGCATTTTTTGTCAGCATAAAAAGTTTTACTATATATAATTTCTGCAAATGGTCTTGCAACAAGAAACCGTTCTATTCGATACATGAAATGAGTTGGCGGATCAAATTTTTCAATTGGCTGAGTTTGGTTTGTGAATCTTGTTGCAACCATCTTTCCAAATGATTCTGCAGCAGATAGCTCCGGAATAGTTGGAGAATCAGGTGAAAACATAGTACCTCTTTTAATATAGCCAATCCAGTAATCTGCGCCAAAACTTCTGAAATAGCCTAAATCTCTGGATCCCTTTTTAACAAGCTCTTTACGGATCCAGTTTCCACAATTACCCTGATTAGTTCCCTGAAGGATGAAAACAAAGCTGGCTTTATTATCGATACCCTTTAAATTCTTAACAAAGTCTGATACAATAAACGGGGGTCTGAAAAAATAGACTGGTGAACCAATCCCAATAATGTCATATTCCTTAAGGTCGGGATTTGCATCTTTGGTAATTTTAAGATGGGTTACATCAAGGTTTGATGAAATTAACCCATTCGCGATCTGATCGGCTATTTTCTTTGTGGATCCTGTTTGTGAAAAAGTAGCAATTAGAACTTTAGTCATGGTTTTATTCTTTGAATTTTGGTTAGCTTATAATTAAAACGACACCATATTGGATTGCAGGTCAAATTCATTTTTCTTAGGTTATTTTACTATAAAATTAGGCCGGGAAATATTAATTATCTAACAGAAATAGTTCAAGTATTAACACAAATGTTACAAATAAGAGAAACTTATTATCTGTGAAATGAGTAACAGCACCATTTCCCTGTCACGATGTAACCAAATTGTCACTTTTTGAAACAAATATGTTAGACTTTGTCATTAGTGTGGCTGAACTTTGAAAAAAATCGTGATACTTTTTAGTTAATGAAAACTCTGGCATTCATATTTGTAATCTTATTCGGCGCTCTCTTTGTATAGTCCGCCCGGGAAGATACTCTTTATAGATCCACAATTTACAGAACAAGGATTACTTTGGGAGGTGGTAGTGAGATATAAGGGACAATTTATCCTGATTTACAAATGGAATAATAGTTGATCTCAATGAAAATATTTGTTACAGGAGGAGATGGATTGTTAGGAAGCAATCTTGTCAGAGAGTTGCTTGACAGAGGTCATGAACTGTGTGTACTTATTCAACCCGGCCGTGAGGTAAATACATTACATGGTTTGAGACTGGAAAAAGTAATTGGCGATCTGCTTGATTTTAAATCTCTTAAAGCGGTTGCCAAAGGGGCGGAAGCAATAATTCACACTGCAGCCATTACTAGTAACTGGCCATCCAGAAGCGAGTTAGTTAATAAGGTCAATATTGAGGGGACACAGAATATCATATGTTTAGCTAAGGAAATAGATGTGAAAATGCTTGTGCATGTCGGTACGGCCAATACTTTCGGTTTTGGCACCAAGGAGAAGCCTGGCCGGGAAGATGGAGAATATATGGGATTTAAGTACGGCCTTGATTACTGGGATAGC
>DNOQ01000024.1 GCA_003501665.1 Bacteroidales bacterium
CTGCAGTAATTTGACTTTAATGATTCTGACGGAAACATCTGTGCAGCTGCCGAATATGTTAAAGCAAAGGGTGCTCAGATGCCGTAATGTTTATGTTGAAAATCTGTTCTGCTATGGTCTGTTCCGTCTCCGGAAGATCAGAAGGATGGTTTGTTCCAGCCTGAACTCGGTACATTACCATCAATAAAGGGCCATCCCTCCTTCCATTGAACCTCATCAAGCATTAATACCCTGCCTCTGGGATTGATCTTATCAACTGCATGATACAGTATCCATGTTTTATTCTTGTTGTCGGTAACGATTTCTGAATTGTGGCCAGTCCCGACGAACCGGTCATTACCATGAATAAGTATTTCGTGATTATTATCGCTCATACTCTTACCGGATTTGTTGAGAAATGGACCGAATAGGTTGTCAGAACGCCCGACAACAGTTGTATAGGTGCTTTTAATTCCTTCGCAACATGTACCGATCGATGCAAACAGATAATAAAAGCCATCTTTTTTCAATATGCAGGTGCCTTCATAGGCTGTTCCGGCGATCTGCCTTTTCCCGGCTCCGTTCTTTATGGAGAGACCATCCTCTGAAAGCTCAATTGCATAAATCCCGTGAAAACTTCCCCAGAAGAGATATTTTTTACCGTCCTCTTCAATATAGTACTGATCTATTGAATTCTGCACTTCTATCTCATTGCTCCGGAATAATTTTCCTTTGTCAGTAAAGGGACCTTCCGGTTTGTCACTTACAGCTACTCCTATTCCGCATGTCCATTCCCCGCCCCATACTGACATTGAATAATAAAGAACATATTTCCCATTAATATAATTGATATCAGGAGCCCAGATTCCGCCTTTTGGTTCGAAAGAAGGCCTTGACTCATCTGTAAATGCAGTTCCTATTAGATTCCATGTTACAAGGTCAGATGACCGCAGAATCGGAGTATTTCTAACGTCTTCCGTTGCATACAGATAGAAATAACCGTCAGATGTTTTAATAACAGTCGGGTCTGGCATGCTGGAGGGGTATACCGGATTCATATAAGTATTCCCGGCAGGTTGCCTGTTCACCGAAGATGTATCATTGCTAACGCATATGGATGCTGCCACTAACAGGAACAGGTTGCATAAGACAACAGCTGATTTTATCATAATATTATGTATGTAAAGAGTCTCATAACAAAGATAAAGATTTACTTTCAGGAAGAAGCAACTGTGAGCCAAGAGTAAGATGTACGAATATAATTGAGTTGGCAGAGGTTCTATCCTGAATCTTCTGATCCGGATGAAATAATTATTTTGTATTTGGTCTGATAATGCTTTCATTTTGACAATGAACCATATATCAGCGATGTGCATTGGCTTGATGCTTTAACCCCTCCCCTCGAAAAGTATATAAACAGGTTGTGCAAAGTGGTTCAGATGCTTTTAAAAATTGATGTTGTCATCCCCGTTTCATTGTGGCTCTTCAAACGGCAGGCGGATATCAGATGGGCCAGGGAGGTGGCACTCCCGGAAATAGAGCATCTGATTGATGAAAACGACGTCTGGTCTTGTTTTACTTTTTACCGGCTTTTCAGTTGGTGCCGATATATGGATTGATATCGCACTACAGAAGAATATAAATATTGCCAAAATGAAATACCCGGGAGGGAAAGCAGAAGATACTTTAATCGCATATCTGTCAGACACTACCAATTCACCGGAAGATCGGTCACACATAGCAATCTGGACTTTAGGTCAGATCCATTCAGAAAAAGCTTTGCCCGTGCTTAAGAAATTCTATAAAAATGATCCCAAAGGTAAAACCTGTTACGGGAGGCATAATTCAGTTCTCTGCCAATACGAAATATATAAAGCAATAAATGCTGCAGAATCCAACTGGTTGCCATTACACCGAAGATTAAATAAATAAACATCCGGTTCTGATAAAAACTACTGATAATGATAAATTCGGAGGCTTAAAACGGAACCGCTTATTTATGACTGCAAGTCAGTCACTCTATTCATTATATGTCAATGCCAAGGGTATAAACCCTTAAACTACATAAAGGATAATTTACCGTTAATAACAAATTACCTGCCCCCGGCATCAGCTCCGGGGGCTTTTATTCTAATAACCTGACCATAATTCTACTTTGACAGATTATGAAATAATTTGGTTTTTAAGCTTTTTTACCCCGATCCTAAAGGACTATATAACCCTATCCCCGGCCCTTCCCCTTAAGGCTAAGGGAAAGGGTGTCCACTAAAGACGCATCTTTAGTCCACCCTAAGGGAAGGGGGAAGGGTTAAAACTCTGCCAACCCTTCCCTTTAAGAGATCAAGGGTAAAAACAAGACGGTTTTTCAAATCTGTCAAAGTAGAAATAACTTGACTTTGGTATTAGGATAAAGTAATTTTGATAATAAAATAAATAGTTCTCAGATGTCAGGCAGTATTGAGGCTATAAATTTTTCAGTTATCGCCGGGAATACAATCAAGGGTATAGGTAGGAAAGTGAGTTTTAAGATGATCTTAAAAGACTATAAAACATGAAATTAAGAATCTTTCGGGTAAAGCTTGGTCTGAACAGTTGTTATCTCATTCGTGGTAAAGATGTTATAATGATTGATGGCGGTATGCCCAAAAAGCTGAAAGTGTTTAAAAAGGTACTTACAATAATTGACATAAACCCCTCAGACATCAAATTAATAGTGCTTACACATTCGCATTTTGATCATTCCGGATCCGCCCGGGAAATCCGTGAATTTACAGGGGCTAAAATTGCTATTCACGAAAGTGAGAGAACCTATGTGGAAGATGGTGGTATGATAATTCCGAAAGGTGTAAACATCTATGGCAAAATTACACAGCCATGGCTATTTGCTATTTTCAAAAAGATTTCATTTCCCAGGTTCAAACCCGATATTCTGATAACGGATGACCCTTATCCCTTAAATGCGTATGGGATTGATGGGAACATCATTCATACACCAGGTCACACTCCGGGATCAATCAGTGTTATTCTTGATTCGGGAGAAGCGTTTGTAGGTTGTATGGCTCATAATGGATTTCCATTCAGATTAAGTCCAGGTCTGCCAACATATGCTCAGAATATTGAAGAGATTAAGAAATGCTGGAAATTATTGATAGATGGAGGAGTAAAGATGATTTATCCTGGTCATGGAAAACCCTTCTCCGTGGAGATCATGAAAGAATCACTGGGATACCAATAACAGGAGAACTGAATTTACAGAAACTCACACATCCTTCATTTGAAGTTATCAGACCCTTGTTAATGTCTTTCGTAAATTTATCCGAGGTTACAAATTTCATAAAACTTGATTGTCTGTCCCGATGGAGATAAAAATAACTACCCTGTGGTTAGTATCGGCACGCAGGTTTGGATGGCAGAAAACCTGAAAACCACAATGTACCGTAATGGTGTTTCAATAGGCACGACAAACCCTTATAACAAGAATATAACCGGAGAAAGCTCACCGACATACCAATGAGCTTATGATGGTAATGAGAGCAATGTTGCTAATTATGGAAGACTATATACCTGGTATGCAGTAACCGACAGTCGTAATTTATGTCCCACGGGCTGGCATGTACCAAGTGATGCCGAGTGGACAACCTTAAGGCTTATGGCTTTTCTGTGCGTTGTTTAAAGGATTAATTAACCATTGAACAATAAAATTATTTACTTCCCCCGGAAATCAGCTCCGGAGGCTTTTTTTTGGTTGGCGGGATTATTTCATGATCCCGGTTGGGGGGGTGATTCAAACACAAAAAGACCTCCCTGCGGTCGGTTTTAATTGCTCCTCAGTCTCTTTTGAAAACAAGTTTTCAACGTTCCTTCGGGCAATTAAAACCCGGACACCT
>DNOQ01000371.1:0-5740 GCA_003501665.1 Bacteroidales bacterium
AGCCTGTGTAAGTTCTGAAATCTTGCGATTCATTTCACTTATACGCTGCCTGTCCTTAAGCCTGTATCCCCTGAAAAGCAGGAATCCTATTGTTACTGTCAGCAGTATCAATCCTGCAAATCCGATATTAAGTGTCCGGTTGTTCTTAAGTCTGAGGGAAAGCAACGCTACTTCTTTATTATGGGTATCCACTTCATAACGTATCCTCGCATCAGTGATTCCCCTTGCAGTTTCGGTTTTTATCCATTCATCGCTGAATTTCTTGTAAAGGACATAATTTAAATATGCATTTGATGTATCTCCCCTGCCTAAGTACATATTGCTCATATCCATATAGATCCATTGCAGGTTGTACCAGTCGTTAACCATTTTCGCCTGTTCAATGGCTTTCTTATAGTAACGGCCTGCCTCATCATAATAACCCAGATCTCTGTTTATTGTACCTAAATTTCCAAGCGAATTGGCTGATGAGGCGTGTTGTTTTGAAGGAAGGCTGTAATCGAGGGATTTGTTATAATAGAACATTGAAGAATCAAACATCTTTTCGATGTAGAAATTCCATCCCAATTGCGCCGATGAAAATGCTGTAAAACCACTGTCTTTCTCTACCAGTGACATATTCAGGCATTTTTTAAGGAGTGAATCGGCTTTCCCGGCATCTCTCATTTTTTCCAGAAATAAACTGCCATTACTGCACCAGGCATCCATGGCATACCTTAATGCATTTTCGCTCAATGCAGTCTCTGCCTGTAACTCGTAATATTGACTCTCTCCCTTAAGATCACCTACTGTTCTCATTACCTTCGCCTGTCCGTTATAGCAGACAGGAATAATTCCTTTCAGTTTCTTTTCTTTTGCCAGGCTGATACATTTTGCATAATTATCAACGCTCTCTGAAAACGAACCTGTACGGTGATAATAATTCCCAAGAAAAATAAGTGCCTTTGCCTGAGAAAGATATTCCCTGGAATTTCCTGCCTTTTCGAAGCATTTTATCGCTTCCTGCTCTGCAGTATTAAAGTCGCTTCCTGCAAAATAATATTCAGCTTTGAGAAGATGAAGGAGGGGAGGAAAATCTATCTTAAGCCTCTCACTAAGTATTATTGCAGAATCAATATACGCTTCTGCCTTACTGACATCTGATTTTATTTTGGATTTTTCTTTGATGGCCACAAAACCCTTCATGATCAGATTGTTGAGCCTTGCTGTATCTGTAGGTGTGACAGTTGTCCCGATCATCTTTTTGATTCCGGTTTTTGCAGGAACACAAAATAATGATGGAGATATACATATAAACATGCAATAAACCAGGAATGCCCTATTTATCACTTTCATATTCAAACCATGGGTTAATAAGCACTATACAAAATTACTAATAAGCTGCTTCCGATAAAAATAATTCCGATAACAATAACTGGTTGTAATTCCGATCAAGTATACTAATATGGTTAAAGATAAACAACAGGCGGCTGAAAATCCATTTTCAGTTTACGGATTGCAGATATGAGTTTACAGTTGGTAACTATAAAGTTCAAATAAATACCTTCAGATACCAAACAATAAAATTAATTATGCACCTGCAATTTACAAAGATTCCGCGGGTTTGACGGTCGTTCGGGTGGCCAAATTTCATAAGGGTTTACTGTTACTTCAATTTTTCGATTATTTTTGAGATCTTATTCTGCTGATTCTTATTTTGGATACAGATATTACAATTATAGGTGCAGGTGTGGTTGGTCTCGCAACAGGAGAAAAACTGTCGGAAAGCTTCAGCAATCTTTATGTCATTGAGAAGCATCCCACATTCGGGCAGGAGACCAGCAGCCGTAACAGTGAAGTGATCCATGCAGGCATCTATTATCCGGAGGGAAGCCTTAAAGCCGCACTTTGTGTTGAAGGTAAAAATCTTCTTTATGAATATTGCAGGAAGCATGAAATACCATATAATAACTGCGGCAAGCTGATAGTAGCCACCACACCTGAAGAGGTTGAAGTAATAGAAGGTATTAAGGAAACCGCAAGGAAAAATGGTGTTGAACTGGATATCGTTGAAAATGAACAGATAGCTGAACTTGAACCGCATATTTATGCACTGAAAGCACTTCATTCACCAACAACCGGTATTGTCGATACACACTCTCTGATGAAACAACTTGAGGCCGGTATCATAAATAATGGAGGTCAGATGGTTTACGGAAGTGAGGTAAAAGGTATCAGAAAGCTTGACGAGGGTTATGAAATAACACTTCTTGATGCTGACGGACAATATTTCAGCTTTAGTACACGTATAGTGATTAATTCTGCCGGACTCACCGCTGATAAAATTTCTGAAATAACTGGTATAAAGGATGAAAAACTTTCGATCCATTTCTGCAAGGGTGAATATTTCAGGATAAATCCGCCGAAAAACAGGATGATCAGGAGGCTTATTTATCCGGTACCACACGAGAATATGGAAGGCATTGGTATTCATGTTACAATCGACATGGCAGGAGGTGTAAAGCTGGGCCCGGATGTGACATATCTCGACTCAAATGAATATGATTACCGCGTAAACGCTTCAAAGCAGGAAGCTTTCTGGAAATCGGCAAAAAAATTCCTTCCATTTCTCGAAATTGATGATATATGTCCTGAAATGGCCGGAATAAGGCCTAAGATCCAGAAGAGGGGAGATCCCCAGCGGGATTTTTACATAATGGAAGAAAGTGCCAGAGGATATAAAGGATTTATTAATCTGATAGGAATGGAATCACCGGGACTCACATCATGTTTGTCGATAGCAAATTATATTTCCGGACTTGTTACCAATATTAAATAAAACCGTTAATTTAGTCTGTTTTTTCACATGAGGATAATAATAAAAAGGAGGATGAGATGAGATCACATTACACAAACAAATATCTGGTCACAATAGTAATATTTGTTTTTACTTCGGCTATTCTTCCAGGCCAGAACAAATCGGGTGATGCGTATGTTCCCGAAGTCGGGCAGCAGGGAAAGGATGTAGTCTGGGTACCGACGCCACAGGAACTTGTCGACACGATGCTTTCAATAGCCAAAGTGACTCCTGCCGATTTTGTCATTGACCTTGGTTCGGGAGACGGGCGTACTGTAATATCTGCAGCCAAAAGAGGCGCCAAAGCTCTCGGAATTGAATATAATCCTGATATGGTAGCCCTCTCGAGAAGAAATGCCCAGAAAGAGGGTGTCAGCGGTAAAGCAGAATTCATCGAAGCGGACCTGTATGAAGCTGATCTTTCAAAGGCTTCAGTAATAACCATGTTCCTTCTGCCTGAAATAAACCTCAAATTAAGACCCAGGATACTTGAGCTTAAACCAGGGACAAGGATCGTCTCAAACACTTTTACAATGGGAGAATGGGAAGCTGACAGGGAAGTAACCACCGATGACAACTGGAACAGTTGGAATACAGCCTTACTGTGGATCGTCCCTGCAAAAGTTGAAGGAATTTGGAAATTAGGCAAGGATGAACTTGTACTGACCCAGGAATTTCAGTTTATCCGGGGTAAGCTGAACCATGAAGGGAAATCAATTAACGTAACTGATGGCCGACTTAACGGAAGTGAAATAACCTTCAGGGCCGGTGATTATTTATATACAGGAAAAATAACGAGTAATAAGATGTCAGGCAAAGTTGCCAATTCCGCCCTTGGTAATTCAAGTGACTGGGTGGCGACACGCTGATAAAGGCCAAACATTCTGGTTAACTTTCATTGCTTACTCCTGAGAAGCTTCTGAAGATCCGCCATTTCATCCCTGAACCTTGCAGCTTCGATGAAATTCAGCTCTGAAGCTGCCTTTTCCATATTCTTTCTGGTTTTTTCGATTGCCTTTTCCAGAGCCTCCCGGTTCATGTATCTTATGACCGGATCGGCTGCTATATCGGTATGTTCGGGTTCAATATATGCTTTAAAGGCAACACCCTTTTTGCTAAGACCCGCGAGTATTGTCCCGGTCTTCCTGACGATCTGAGCCGGGATAATACCCATTTCATCATTGTATTTTAATTGTTTTGCACGCCGGCGGTTTGTTTCATCTATTGTCATCTGCATGCTGTTGGTAATTGTATCGGCATACATAATGACCTTCCCGTTCAGGTTACGTGCCGCTCTGCCTGCCGTCTGGGTAAGCGATCGTGCCGACCTCAGAAATCCTTCCTTATCCGCGTCAAGAATGGCCACAAGCGAAACTTCAGGAAGATCCAGCCCCTCACGAAGCAGGTTGACTCCTACAAGAACATCAAAGGCACCTGTTCGCAAACCCTCCATTATCTCTATCCTTTCAATCGTGTCAATATCCGAATGAATGTACCTGCTCCGGATTTCAAACTTCAGAAAGTAAGTATTCAGCTCTTCAGCCATTCTCTTCGTGATTGTGGTCACCAGCGTTCTCTCTCCATTTTCAGCCCTGTCCCTTATTTCATCCATCAGATTGTCAATCTGATTAAGCGTCGGCCTCACTTCCACGGGAGGATCAAGCAGTCCTGTAGGCCTTAACACCTGATCGACAAATACACCTTCACTCTTTTCAAGCTCATAATCGGCAGGTGTTGCACTTACATAGATAATTTGTCCGGTCAGAGATTCAAATTCCTCAATTCTCAAAGGCCTGTTATCAAGAGCAGCGGGCAGCCGGAATCCGTATTCAACGAGCGTCTGTTTTCGAGAATGATCACCACCATACATTCCCCGGATCTGGGGNNGAATAGTTTTCAATTCCGCTGCAATAGCCCAGTTCCTTTATCATTTCAAGATCATACGATACCCTCTGTTCAAGCCTCTTTGCTTCTTCCCTCCTGCCAATGTCGTTGAAATAAGTAACCTGCCGCACCAGGTCATCCTGTATTTTGCTGATTGCCTGATTTATCCTGTCGCGGGTGGTTACAAAAATATTCGCAGGATAAATAATATATTCGTCAAGAGTTTCGAGCCTGCCACTGCTGACCGGATCAAAGGTATATATCTCCTCTACCTCGTCGCCAAAAAAGATGACCCTAACCCCAATATCTGCATAAGCAGGAAAAATATCCACCGTATCACCCCTTACCCTGAAAGTGCCATGCCTGAATTCAAGCTCGTTACGGGAATACAGACTGTCGACCAGCTTGCGAAGGAACTGGTTACGGCCTGCTTTCTTTCCCGTTATGACATGAACGGTATTGGAATGATAATCTTCAGGATTGCCTATTCCGTACAAACATGAAACAGATGAGACCACCAGGACATCTTTTCTTCCCGAAAGAAGTGAAGAAGTGGTGCTCAGTCTCAGTTTCTCAATATCTTCGTTTATTGATAGGTCTTTCTCTATATAGGTATCGGTTACGGGAAGGTATGCTTCAGGCTGGTAATAATCGTAGTATGAAACGAAATATTCCACACGGTTTTCGGGGAAGAACTGGCGGAATTCTCCATAAAGCTGTGCGGCAAGTGTTTTGTTATGACTCAGTACCAGTACCGGGCGCTGGACTTTTTCGATAACATTAGCTATTGTAAAAGTTTTTCCCGAACCGGTCACACCAAGAAGAGTCTGGTAAGGAACACCCTTTTCCAGTCCTTCCGTAAGCTGCCTTATCGCTTCAGGCTGATCGCCTGTAGGAACAAAATCGGATACAAGTTTAAATTTCATAATTTCCCGGTATCAAATATCATAAATTAAGGCAAGTTTGCTTCATTTTTCCGGATTAAACTATGAAAAAAAAGGCGCTGTGGTAAGCGCCTTT
>DNOQ01000371.1:5761-6121 GCA_003501665.1 Bacteroidales bacterium
TACTCTTTCACGTGTAAGACCAAACTTCTCCCCTATCTCTTCAAGTGTCATTTCCTGACATCCGATGCCGAAGAAATACCTTATTATATCTCTTTCTCTTTCGGTGAGAGTTGCAAGCGCTCTGTAGATCTCCCTCGATAATGATTCATCCATCAGCAGCTTATCAGCTACCGGAGAATCACTGTTTGTAAGAACATCCAGCAGACTATTATCCTCTCCCTCGATGAAAGGGGCATCAACAGATACATGCCTCCCTGATACTTTAAGTGTATCCGTTACTTTTTCCTTTGGAAGCTCAAGAACATCAGCAAGCTCTTCTGGCGAAGGTGTACGTTCGTTTTCCTGTTCAAACCTCGAAAA
>DNOQ01000371.1:6153-6704 GCA_003501665.1 Bacteroidales bacterium
GATTGTCTTATCCACCATACGGCATAGGAAATGAATTTAAATCCTCTTGTTTCATCAAATTTCTCGGCAGCTTTTATCAGTCCGAGATTACCTTCATTGATAAGATCCGGAAGACTTAATCCCTGGTTCTGATACTGCTTTGCAACCGAAACAACGAAACGCAGATTTGCCTTGGTGAGTTTTTCGAGAGCAGTCCTGTCTCCTTTCTTGATCCGCTGAGCCAGTTCGACCTCCTCTTCTACCGATATCAACTCTTCTTTACCAATCTCCTGCAGGTATTTATCAAGTGATGCACTCTCTCTGTTCGTTATGGATTTGGTAATTTTTAGCTGTCTCATGCTGTCCTGAAAAAATTGTCGCAAAGATAACACATTTCACTTTAATAACAAATATTTTAAACTATTGTTGTCAACAGAAATATGTTAACAAATTAACTTATTGTAATGTAATTACTTATATTAATATTTTTATGATTTTTTTCCATTGCGGGCTGATAATTCAAATTTACGGGTAACAGGGGGGTGGAAGTCGGAAGACCGAAGTCGGAAGTC
>DNOQ01000054.1 GCA_003501665.1 Bacteroidales bacterium
TTGAAAAATACATCAGACTGAATTAAAATTCCGGCTATTTATGCAGTTACAGGAATCTTACAGAATTTAATCTTCCCATAGCGGGCAGATATCCCGGATAATTATTGTTTGAAGCCCGACTTTGACTAATTTTGGAATTTAAATTACGATTCCCGACTGCACAATGAATATTAAAATAAACTATGAGGTTTGTACGCGTTGTGGGCTATGCAGCAGGGTCTGTGGTTCCCGGCGGATCATTCCGGATACTGACAACCGTCCGGTAAAACTTATCGAAGCAGGCTGCAACGATTGCGGCCACTGTGTGGCTGTCTGTCCCGTAAATGCGATCATAAACACCAGGGTCGCCATGAGTGAATTTACCGATATGGTTGACCCCGGCATCACATATCAACAGTTCACACATCTGGTAAGAAACAGGAGAAGTATACGGAATTTCCGGAAAGACCCCCTCTCCGGGGAGCATATGGATAAACTGATGCATGTGGTTAAATATATTCCTACCGGATCGAACAAGCAGGGATTGAAATACAAATTCATTAACGACCGGGAAGTGCTTGACAGGATAAAAAACTCCATGGCGGCTAAAATGAGAATTTTAATAAAAATCTCGGAAAGTTTCCCTCTGAGATTATTCATGAAGAAGAAACAAAAGAGCAGTGCATCAAGGCTGGTTGATCTTTTTTATAATGAAGGGAATGATTCTTTCCTCCGGGGCGCTCCCTGTCTTTTAATAATCTATACTGAAGAGAAGTATTTCAGGATCCCACAATGGGATGCCGGAATAGCCAGTAATACTATTGATCTTGCAGCACAGACCCTTGGCATTGCCACCCTTATGAATGGTTATTTCGTTGAACTTGCCAACAGGTTCAGATCTATAAAAAAGCTGGTTCAGTTAAACAGTAAAGACAGTGTCCTCACGGCAATCTGCCTCGGGTATCCTGCCGTGAAATACAGGAAAACAGTTTATCGCAAACCTCTTGACATAACATATATATAACAACCCTCAAAAATCCGAAAATTATTTTTATATGGCTGCCCTTACACAGGAAGAGATCAAAAAAATTCTTACGGAAATTGAATTAAAAGAGAGAGCTTCGGTCCTTGGATATTTTTCGCAACCATTCAGGGTATATCATGGTGAAAGACCTCTCTTTATCAAGCTCTACTTTCCTGTAAAAAACCTCAGGGTGATTGAATCAATTATCAAAAATCACGATGACTATGTAAGGGAATTAAGGTTTGCAGGACTTAAAATACCCGAGACCAGTATAATTTCCAGACCGGAAGCGAAAAAACACCGTCTCATAATAATCCAGGATGCTTTCAAAGATGAAGAATTATTGAGGAACAGGATCATTAAAGCCGGTGTCGAAGAAGTCAAAAGCCTGTGCATTATGGTCTTTGATGAGATGCTGAGGTTCAGGGAAAAAAAGAATAAGCATATTGACATAGGATTCCATCCCACTCTGAGAAATTACTCCGTCCATGAAGGTGAATTATGGTTCTTCGATACCTTCCCTCCGATGCTTATGAACCAGAAAGACCTTAACAGACTGATCCTCAAAATGTCGCCATACGGTGGACTCCTGAAAAAAATAATTCCTCTCAGACTGATCAACAAAGTGACTGATGAATATTACCATATCGACAGGATGTTCACGGGAGTGGTCGGCAGCTGCTGCAGACTCAGACCTGATGATTCTGACTTTATCCTCTCCTTCAGCAGGGAATATGTGAATCAGTCCAATTCTTTATCCGTCGGGGAGAAAAAGAATATCTTCAGTCTTCTTAAAAAACCGCCTCAGCTGTCAGGAATATGGATCCTTATCAGGAAAATGTCGGGAAATACTGGTAAACCGAATATCAATACCCCCATTTCCGCATGATTGCCAGGTTATCCCTCATACAATCCATTGGTTCCCTTCCCTGGTAAGATTCCTGTTCAATTATATATACTTTTGTCCCTCCTATTCTTGTCGCAAGTTTTGTTACTTTTTTTGCATTAACAATGCCCTGCCCCAGAACACAGCTTTCATATTGCTCCTTCCCTCCGGTGGCTTTTATTTCATCCTTAACATGGATATTTTCAAACCTTCCGGGGTATTGTTTAACAACATCGAGAGCCACTGCTCCCCCGTTATACATGTTCCCTATATCAAGCTGAATAACGACGAGGGCCGGATCCAGGCTCTTCATCATGATATCGAAAAGCTTTTCATTGTTGAGTTTTTCGCTGAACTCAAAATCATGGTTATGATAGCCGAATTTCATTCCCTGCTTCTGACAGAGTTCCCCGCATTTGTTAAAGACATCCATATATCTTTTAAAATCATCATATTCTTTCCTCATGCTGTTATCCATTGAAGGACTGACAACATACTGCTGCCCCAGAACTGCAGCATCATCCACCGTATATTTCCAGCTGTCGGAAAAATCTTTCCGCGATTCATCCCAATGCTGGCGACCCATTACGGTATGGCCGCTTATCATCTTTAACCCCAGGTCATCAAGCACTTTTCTGAATTCCGTCGGTGTATAACCATAGAATTTTCGATTCACATAGTTGGCATGTTCAACATAAACATATCCCATTTCAGCCAGCTTTTTGAGAGAGCCGTATGGATCCTTTGTCATATCCGCACGGATTGAGTACAGCTGCAACCCGACTATACCCTTTTGTTTTGGTGCGGCAAAAGCCTGTCTGCCCAATAATGCAGTACCTGCCAGTGCCAAAGCACCGGTTTTAATAAATGTTCTCCTGTCAGTATTCATCCTATAAGTTTTTACTTTAAAGGTAAAACAATTTTAATATTTATTGCTTTATGAATTTCTGATTCCACCTGAATTTCCTGTTATAAACGCTTATTATGTAATTTCCTGCAGGATAATTATTCATGTCAATGATGGTCTGATACCTGCAGTTTTTAGTATCCATTATTATTTTACCTGTATAACTGAAAATCCGGACACTGTAAATCTCATCGGTACTGAGTGCTGTATTGATCACACCATCCGTTACGGTTGGCCATACAAGGATATCAGGATATCCGGGAGTTTCTTCCTGTCTTACATAAAGATACGTCTTACTGCTCATCTCTGTTCCGCACGTACCTTTTACAATAGCCTGATAAAGCCCTATAACGGAAGCGTCGGTATTATTTAATTCAAGTCGGGATTTATCAGAATTATTCAGGATCTCATTATTCCTGATCCACTGATATGTCAGGGAATGTCCCTCTGCAATCACTTCAAGCACTGCATCGTCGCCTGAATCAACTGATATATCCTGAGAAAAATTGTTTATCCGTGTCAACGGATGAACAGTAACATTTATGTTGTTTGTATAGAGCGTACCACAGGATCCGGCGATCGTACATCTGTATAAACCTGAATTGGCTGTGGAAGCACCAGCAATATTATAATTGCCCGATGTAAGGGTATTCGTCAGCACATCATCTTTGTAACGGTAATATTTAAGATCATGTCCTTCAGCGGAAATATTCAGATCGATTGTTTGTCCGGCACACAGGACCATGTCGGCTGGTTGTGAGATAATTTTCGTATTCATTACCACTTCCACATCCAGCCTGGACCATTCCGAAAGTTTACCGTCAGAAATAACTCTGAGTTTGACAGTAGCATTACCAAGATAATCATGATCCCAGGCCACAGTGGACGAAAAAGATGTTCCATTAATCGTACCTGCATTTTCCGGGAACAGTTCCCATTGATATTCTGATACTCCGGGTAACGGACTTATTGAGTAGCCGGTAAAATTTGTTCCCTGACAGATTAAATGATTGCCGGTTGGCACAGGTGGCGTATATTCCGTGATTCCGGTTTTGGTTCTGATCCAGTTTTCGTATGCTGAGACTCTGGTATAAGCGCTGTAAGTATCACAATCTTCACTGCCCCAGCTTGTTATTCCGGCCAATCTGTACTCTCCCGATACGGGAACGACCAGCGGGCCTCCGCTGTCTCCATTGCATGCATCCTGCGGTCCGTTACGGTAACCGGCCATTATTACGTTTCCGGTAATACTTCGCCAGACAGTTGCCGCCTGTTCCCTGGAAACAATCGGAAGCTGTACTTTCTGGAGGTTATACGGAAGTATTTCCGGAGATACATCAGTGAGCCCCCAGCCAGTCACCCACGATATAACACCGGGATCGGTGGCTCCCTCTTCAGCATCGGCTGCCGTAACCAGTTTGATTGGTTTTGCATCCGGGATATCAACCGGTACCTTAAGTTTCAACAGTGCAATATCATTATCAAGAGTCTGGTTGTTGAAACTCTCATGTAAAATGACATCGCTTATCAGGTATTTTTTCCCCTCATTTATCCTGTATGGATTTGTAGCACCTGCTTTAACAAACATCTGAGAAACTGGAATATCGCTTGCGTCTTCATTCTTCGTACAATGAGCCGCTGTAATGATCCAGCTATCACTTATTATTGTTCCCCCGCATAAATAATTTCCCGATTCATAATATACCTGCCACGGGAAATCGGAAATGTTCGCATCAGTACCCCCGATAATCTTGCTTAACTCTTTTTTGACACCCGTGTAAAAAGGGTAAAAATGGTCTCCCGGCTCAATATCTGAAACTACAAGCACAATTGGCTCTCCGTTAAGCGATAAAGAACAGAGAGTCGTATCGGGATTACTTATATCTGAAACGGATACCTCCAGTAAATACCTGTTCCCGGCTTCCAGGGAAAACAGTACGGAATCATTATCATAAAAATCTTTCTCTGAAATAACAGGTCTGTATTGTCCGTCCAGTATCTTCCATTCCGAAACACCCGCATCCCGGGTTTTAACAATCAAAATATTAACCTTCTGAGGGATTACCGTCAGTGGAACAAGGAACAGTAACAAAGTCAATATATGGGATCTTATCCGCAATGAATTCATTAACACTTCAGTTGCCATCCATTTGTAATAATAGCATAAAATACAGCCTGATCGATGATTATCCTGCAAGTATAATGCAATATTGTGATTGATATTGCAATGGATCAGCACAAATTATGCCGGAATTTTATGCATTGGTTAATTTTAAAAAGTATATTTAACAACAATTTCTTTAAATATTTCATTATGAACCGACGTGAATTCAGTAAAGCAGCAGTTGCCGGATCGGTGGGGATAGG
>DNOQ01000501.1 GCA_003501665.1 Bacteroidales bacterium
CTGCATATCTCCTGTTTTATAGTAAACCGAATTCCTGACCGGGTAATACCAATCCATAAAAATCTGATCAAATTCGACCTGATTAATTCCCGCCATTATAGGATTTAATTTATTACCTGGTTTTTAAATTCTATTTTGCTATAATACAGGACAGATTTCAATTTCCCTAACAGTAATTGATAATTTATTCAGGTGCAGGATTGCTTCATGCACCGGCCAAGATTCCTGACATATCCACCTGAATGGAATAAAGCATTGCAAAATTAAACGATAATTTTAACCACTTGGTCTATAAAATTAGGGTATTTACCTATTTCCCTGTATAATAAAATATGGATCTATATTTGTCCGAATCAAAATACTCTTAATTAGAACATGATCAGAAAGATAGGCCAGAAGATTTTATCTTTTCCCCCCAGGTTGCTACTGGTAAGTTTGAGTATCTTATTTTCAGGAATCCTAACGGCTCAGCAAAAGGAGTACAGTTTTAACTCTCCCGGGAGCAAGTGTTACTTTAACTATGTTTGTTTCACAGCTGACAGTAACTATACCATGAAAAGGAGGCCATTCATTTTCATTCTGGGGGAAGAGAATGTAACGGCCAGGGAATTATTTGAAAGAGATACACTTAAAAACTCAGCCCAGTTTATGAATTACTATTTTGTTTACCTGCCCGGGAGTGGAACCACCGGCGGACATAAGCTCGGTTGCATTGAAGCCCTGGCAAGTCTGCTGACTTATAATTTCAGATACGGAAGGAGCAACCTGTTTTTCCAGGTTAACGATACTATTATTAAACGTAATGACATAAACCTACATGGCCTGAGAACGGTTTTTAAAAGTATCAGGTTTAGCGCAGAGGATAATCTTCTTGCAGAAAATGGACTTGGGACAGGTGCTATTCAGGATGATTTTAAGGAGGCAGTATCAGAGTATGGTCCTGAGGAAAAAGTTGTTGAAGACCTTGCAAAATATTATGTCGAGGAGACAGATGATTACGTTTCTGAATATGATACTGTGGAAGAAAAACCGCAAAAAATTTTCTTTGGAGCCCCTGAAACATTCAACTATACTCTTACAGGTATAATTCACGATCAGTCAACCGGTGAAGCACTTCCTTTTGCCAGTATCAGGATTCTGGGGACGATAATCGGAACCACAACAAATACTGATGGCTATTTCACTCTTCTTAAGGTGCCGACAGATACAAGCACACTGATAGTGCAATATGTTGGTTATGAGAAAACCCCGGTATTTCTGACCCCTATGGCTCCCAAAAAAAACTTAAGTATTAACATCAGGCCTCAATCTCAGACCCTGTCAGAGGTTAAGATCACCGCGTATAAGGATGATGTTGTTTTTGTGAAAAAAGCAGAAGTAAGTACCATTAAGCTTACACCCATGAAGATGGAACAATTACCAGCCATCGGCGAGCGGGACATCATGCGCAGCTTCCAACTTATGCCAGGTATCAGCGCTTCAAATGAATCCTCATCGGGCCTTTATGTGCGCGGTGGAACACCCGACCAAAATCTTGTTCTTTATGACGGTTTCACCGTTTACCATGTAGATCATTTGTATGGTTTCTTCAGCGCTTTCAATTCTAATGCCCTGAAAGATATTCAGCTTTATAAAGGAGGGTTTGAATCCAGATTCGGTGGCCGCATATCGAGTGTAACCGAAATAACAAGCAAGGAAGGAAACCAAAAAGCAATAAATTTTGGTTTTGATATCAGCATGCTCAGCACCAATCTTTTCGTTGAGATTCCGGCAGGAACTAAATTTTCCTCCTTTCTTGCTTTCAGAAAATCTTATCAGGGATCTGTTTACAATCTGATATTCAATAAATTCAACAGGAGCAGGACTGAAGATGCTCCTGATGTGGGTACAGGACCGGGAAGAAGGTTTTCACAGAACGAAGACATCTACTCTTATTTCTATGATCTGAACGGAAAACTCACTTACAAGCCTACAGATAAGGATATTATTTCGCTGAGCTTTTTTAACGGAACCGACAAGCTCGATAACAGCTTTTCATCAGATATCCCATCTTTCGGGCAGTTTAATGCCAACTTCAGTATGAATTCGGTTGACCTGACAAGTTACGGAAATATCGGGACTAGCCTGAAATGGTCAAGAAGATGGAATTCAAAATTATACGGGAACACTATTCTAAGCTATTCGAACTATTACAACAAAAGGGACAGGTCATCGGAAAGAAATCTGATAAATCCTGGTAATGAATCGTCAACCAGTATGAGCGGGATTTTTGAGAATAATGACCTGAAGGATTACAGCCTGAAATCCGATTATCAACTGGAGATGACCAGTTTCAGCCAGTTTCAGTTCGGCACTTTTGCTACATCTTATGATATTAAATATTCTTATGCCCTGAGTGATACGGCAACGATCCTTGACCGTGACGGAAGAGCCATTCTTGGCGGAGCATATCTTCAGAACAGGATAAAACTGCTTAAAGACAGGCTTCAGGTGCTTCCGGGAATAAGGTTAAATTATTTTGAATCAACAGATAAGTTTTACATTGAACCTCGCGCTTCTGTCACATTTAATATAACTGACCGCCTTATACTGAAAGGATCAACCGGTAAATATTACCAGTTTGCAAACAGGGTAATGCGTGAAGATATTATGTCGGGCAGCAAGGAATTCTGGATTCTTTCCGATGGCAATTCAGTTCCGGTCAGTTCATCCGTGCATTTTATTGCAGGGTTCTCCTACGAAGCTGAAAATTATACCTTCAGCGCTGAAGGCTATTACAAAAAGATAAATAATCTCACTGAATATTCCCTGAGAATAAATGCCAGTCCAATAAGGATGGACTATAATGAAAATTTCTTCAACGGGTATGGTTATTCACAAGGACTTGAATTTCTGGTCCAGAAAAACAGCGGGAACCTCAACGGGTGGATAAGCTATACCCTGGGGGAAGCTAAAAATCAATTTAATGAATATTCTGATGATTATTTCCCAGCAAACCAGAATGTTACGCATGAATTCAAGATTGTCGGACTTTACAAGTACAGGAGATGGGACTTCTCAGCAAACTGGATCTATGCAACAGGCCGGCCTTACACTGCTCCTTCAGGAGCTTACACAGTTACCCTCCTTGACGGGACTGAGCAGGATTTCTTCACTGTAACAGCAAAAAACAGCATTCTTCTGCCTGATTATCATCGTTTTGACATCTCTGCAACCTATAAGTTGCTTATGGGAAAAAAGGGAGATAAGCGACGCAGGGAACTCGGATTCGTAAGCTTTACACTGTTCAATGTATATAACCACAGGAACATATGGTACAAACAGTTTACAATTGTGGAAGGTGAGGTTATCGAGACAAATATTAATTATCTCGGTATCACACCAAACTTTGCGCTTTCACTTAAACTAAGGTAAGATGAAATTAAGATTATTAATATATATTCTCGGAGCAATAACCGGATTAACTGCCTGCATTGAACGGGATAATTCGGAATTTACAGATATTCCGATTATAAAATCATATTTACGCCCGGGCGATTGCCTGCGTCTGAATGTTAGCAGACAGATTCCTTTCTCTTACAACGTCAGCTATTCATCCGACGACATTGATGACCTTAAAATAACTGTTACAAACAATAATATTGACTATATTCTCACTCCTCTCGGAGGAGGAAACTATATTGACAGTTCCCTGATAGTTGCTGAAGGTGAGCGTTATGATCTCTTCTGTATTTATAACTCAAAAAATGTTACGGCATATACTGAAGTTCCATTAAAACCTTTTAATTTTAAGCAATCTGCCACTTCAATATCTGTGATGCGCATGGACAGCACCACTGTACCAACCGGTGGAGGCGGTATGTGGGTAATGCCTGAACCGCTAAAGCTAACATGGGTTAATAACGACGATACATATTATATTTTGGTAATTGAAAATATGGAAGAAACACTTGATCCCGTACGTGATTTTGGTGATGACAAAATGCCTGAGTGGAGGTTCAGAAAGGCTCCGACTACCTCTTCAGGAATCCAGATGCGACCACAGGAATTCCAGTATTTCGGAAATCACAGGATAATCCTTTATCATGTATTACCCGATTATGCTTCTTTGTATGATGAGAACACAGCGAGCTCACAGAACCTTACAAATCCTTCAACAAGTATAATGAACGGATATGGGATTTTTACCGGGCTGAATGCAGATACGCTGTATTTATATGTTAATGAACAATAGGTTAATCCTATTTCACCAGCACTTATTTAACATTTACCAGGTTTTTAAAAATGTAAACTAATTGCTTAAGATTTGTTAGGGTAATTTGTCTTAAATCTGTACTATCATTAAAAAATAGCAAATCTGAAAACTATAACAATTAGAAAAATGTTAGGGCAGCTCTATACAATATTCCTGTTCAAGGTTGTAATCTATCAGCAGTGTGTCAGAAATCAATGGTGATGCCATTATCAAAACTACCGTCACTAAATCATAAAGGAAGGTGTAACATATATGAGGGGGGGAGGCAAAGCATTGTTTCTTGTCCCCTCCAGGCTGGCATATGGACCCACCGGGAATTATTATACAATTCCGGGTTTTACTCCTCTACTTTTTAATGTTGAACTTGTACGGGTAAAACAAGGTCCTGGTAAAAAATAACATTGAAGATGCATAGACAACAATAACAAATATAAGTTGTCGGCACAAAACAGGCGAGGACCCCGACAAACGAAGCCGGAATTCACTTTTTGCGTACCTCTTTGGAGAAAGAAGCGACGAGAAAACACTTTGGTCTATCTACAATATTATCAGAGAAATAGAATATACGTTTAGAGTCCTGAAATCCGACCTTGACCTGCGCCCCATTTACCATAAAACAGACAGTGCCGCCATGGCACACCTGCATTTAGGAATGTTGGCATATTGGTTAGTGGCAACCATACGTTACCAGCTGAAACAGCAAGGGATAAACTCCGACTGGCGTGAAATAGTGAGGACAATGAACACCCAAAAATGTGTAACCACGAGTCTGGTCAATATAAAGAAATCATTTCCATATGTCAATGTACCAAACCTGCAAAAGAAGTGAAGAAAATATACGACCTGCTAAAGTATAAATATGCACCTTTTGTGAGAAAAAAATCCGTAGCCCCCCCTGCCGAAATTTTTTAAAATGACAGCCCTTAAAATCAGCTTTTTACAAACCAAAAGCTGTAATGTGGGTTAAAATGATTCTATAAGTATGATTGATTAATCCGACTTAGCATTTTGAATAAATCGACCCGGATTCCCTGGGTTAATCCAGGATTAAATTTGGAAACTATTAATAATTCAAATAACAAGTAAAGGCTAATTGTTTTTAGTCTTTTTTAGGATACAGGATGTTTTTTGCTTTTATTCTGCTCCATCCTAACAGGATTCCAAGTGCGAATGCAACAATAGTAGGTAAAGCAGAGAACCAAGGCTTTGAACCTTCCTGGATAGTTATCCATGCCCATAAAAGAGCGATACCAATCAGAAGGCTACCTAAAGCCACAGTCGTCACAAAAATACCCTGATTTTGAGGATTAAGATAAACAAGGATGGCGCCTACCCCTAAAGCAATCAGTACGCCACCTGACCAGCGCAGCCAGCCATGAAACACTGGTGTGTCTCCCGACAAATTCACCAGAAATGAAGGTGCAAAGAAATAACCAATGCCGTAAACCAGACATACTATGGCAAAGATTATTAAGGAAATCTTTAAAATTCCAACATTTTTATTTTCA
>DNOQ01000483.1 GCA_003501665.1 Bacteroidales bacterium
GGTCAAGCTGGTGGTCAAATTGGCCTTCTAACTGAAAGACAAAAAGAAGTACTTGATCTAATTATAGAAGACCCATCCATATCAAGAAATGCTTTATCAGAAAAGCTTGGCATTAATCAATCGGCGGTCCAAAAACATATTGAAGCTCTCAAACAGAAAGGGATTATTTCAAGGGAGAGTGAAACAACTGGATATTGGGAAGTACACAAGATCTAACTTGTTTGAGGTAATCGCAGATTATAAAAAGAATCTGGAATAAACCTGAATGTAATCAGGATGGAACTAGACCATATATCCAACTTGCAACATTTCCTGTATTTACCTGAATATATGAGCTATATGATGTAACCAAAATGTAACTGATCAGCTTCTGAATGACTCAGCATATTCATATCTAACTTCCGAAGCAACACACTTCTCTATGTAAAGTGCTATATTCAACCATATTAAGAAAATTTTGCATTTAGCCTAATAATGGTTTAATTTTGATATTATACCAAGTACTACCCTGATGTCAAGCATAATTGAAGGATATAATTATGACATCTTCATCAGCTACCGGCAGAAAGACAACAAGCACGATGGCTGGGTTACTGAGTTCGTGAATATCCTGAAGGGGGAACTTGAAGCAACATTCAAAGAAGATATAAGCGTCTATTTCGACATTAATCCTCATGACGGACTGCAAGAGACGCATGATGTAGAAGAATCTCTGAAGGAGAAGCTTAAATGCCTGGTATTTATCCCAATAATCTCCCGTACCTATTGTGACCCGAAATCCTTTGCATGGGAACATGAGTTTAAGGCATTTGTTGAAAAGGCTTCGCATGATCAGTTCGGATTAAAGGTGAAGCTGCCAAATGGCAATGTAGCCGGCAGGGTGCTTCCAATACGAATCCATAACCTTGATGCTGATGATATTAAGGAATGCGAATCCGTCATGGGTGGTATATTACGCGGCATAGAGTTTATATACAAAGAGACGGGAGTGGACAAACCATTGGCTCCCGGTGATAATGAGAAGAAAAATCTGAACAACACCGTATACAGGATCCAGATCATCAAGGTAGCTCATGCTGTAAAAGAGATTATTTCGGGAATGAAAGCCGAGCCCGTTGCGGTTGGGAAAGAAAGGGTTCAGCATGCAGAGAATTTGACAGAAGCAGACAAGCGTGACAAAAGGGATATGAGGGTAAAACCTCCCGGATCTAAAAAGAGTAAAATACTTACACTAGCTCTCGTGTCCGGAGTTTTGCTGGCTGTTGCAGTAACGATATTTTATCCCCGGATTTTCAAACATCAGAGACTGCAGAAATTACAGGCAGAGGGGAAAATATCTGTTGCAGTAATGCCATTTCAGAACATGACAAATGATACCCTCTGGAACGTCTGGCAAAGCGGAATACAGGATATTCTTATCACCTCACTCTCCAATTCTGCAGAACTGATAGTCAGGCAGACAGAGACAGTTAACAGTATGATTCAGGGCAGGAATCTCAATAATTATGCTGCACTGACGCCTTCAGTTGCCGGTAATATCTCCAGGAAACTGGATGCAGAGGTTTTTATTTACGGGAACATCAAAAAAGCCGGAAATGCAATACGGGTATATGCTCAGTTAATTGATTCAAAATCGAACCAGATCTTTCAATCGTTTCAACTGGAGGGTCCCTCTCTTGAGGCGAAGGTCTTTCAAATTACTGATTCGCTTTCCGCGGAAGTAAGAAAGTATCTCCTGATTTCAATATTAAAGCAGGGAAAAACGGCAGCAGTTTATCCGGATTTATATGCAAACTCCCCGGAAGCTTATCGATATATGACTTACGGATTAAGCTCGTTTAGCAAAATGGATTATACTTCAGCAAGGAACTTTTTCGCACAGGCATTGGCGATCGACTCCAATCTTACTTCTGCTATTACCCATACTGCATCTTCATATGGAAACCAGGGATTGTATGAACAGGCAAAGGAATGGTGTCTGAAAACCTATGAAAAGAGGGACCGGATGACAGGAGTTCAGAAACTGCATGCAGAATGGTTATATTCAAACTTCTTTGAAACACCCAATGAGGAGATCAAGCATCTAAAAGACATTCTGACAATTGATGATCAGAATACAGTAACTTATTATCTTTTAGGTTTGGCTTATTACGAATTGTTGCAGTACGACAAGGCAATACCTGAATTTGAAAAGTCACTGGAGATATTTAAAAAGCGTGGCATCAAACCTATGTGGGTATACAGTTACACATTACTTGGATCTTCATACCATAAATCCGGAGATTTCGGGAAAGAGAAGAAACTATATAAAAAAGCAGAGCGTGATTTTCCTGATGATCATATACTTATTTATTACCAGGCAGTACTGGCATTATCCTCTGGCAAAATAAAAGATGCAAATGCATATATTGAAAAATACAGATCAATCCTGATAGATAATTCTGCATCTGAAGCAGTGCTGGCTTCAAGTGTGGGTGAGATATACCGCAATGCAGGCATCATGGATAAAGCAGAGGAATATTATCGCCAGGCGCTATCTCTTGAACCTCAGAACCCGGTGAGACTTAATGCCCTTGCATGGCTCCTCATAGATAAGGATATGAACATTGATGAAGGTATGGTACTTATTGACAAAGCTTTGGAGTCAGCGCCTGAAGATTATCTTTATATTGACACCAAAGGCTGGGGATTGTACAAGCAGGGAAAATACACTGAGGCTTTGGATCTTCTGCAAAAGGCCTGGGGCTTAAAACCTGTTTATGTCCACAAAGTATATCTTCATCTTGAAGCAGTAAAAAAGGCTGT
>DNOQ01000130.1 GCA_003501665.1 Bacteroidales bacterium
ATGAGAATGAGGATAGACAAAAACCTTCCAGTGACGAAGAGCAGGTACAGTAATCCTGTTACTGATCTTTTTCCCACCTTTTCTGAGTGTAATGTCAACCATTGCTTCCTCTCTGACCCCTATGCCACCGGGAAGAAGAACAACAAGTGAATCTTCTCCCTGTTCTCCGGTCCCGATCGTTTCGCGGATCCTTCCGGAGACAATTTCGATCTTTGCGTTTGCGGGAAGGTTCCCACCTTTAAATTTTAACACTATCTCGCGTCCGGGAGTTCCGTCGGTGCGGTACTTGTAATAAGGTCTGACCTTATAATCTATCCCTGCAGGGAAATTTATCTGCTGTGTCAGTCCGGGCATTGTCCATAAAATCAGGATAAGAATTGTGATTAAGTATTTCATTAAAGTCCAGAATTGAATGGAGTAAAAGATAAGAAATATTTTTTCTGGCAGGCGATCTGTATGAAGTTTAAAATGCATTTTAATAGCCTATTATAATCATGCGTATATCAGTCTTTCTTCCTGATCTTTCCTATTTCCTTCAATGCTTCTATGCTTGCTTCACTGAGCCGGCCATTAATATCAGGACCGGCATTAAGCAGGAAATTTGCATTCCTGCTGTTCGCATTGTTTATCAGTGGAATTATATCTGTTGCCTTTTTGGTCTTTGTCCCTTTGCTCCGGAACCATGAGTCCTCAAGGGTCCAGCATGTTTCCCCGGGTGCTGTGTTGTTCTCCGGGAACTCCCTCATTTCGGTAACGGCAATATCGGCATAGGGTGTTCCTTTCTTAGCCCAGTCCCACCAGTTTGCGCTTACCAGAACACGGTTACGCATTCCATCATAAAACTTTATTACCTCTTCTGCAGGCAATATTTCCGGATCAAGGGCATCATTCCAGACATAAAATACATCAGGATATTTCCCGAGCAATTCCGTGATCTGTGCTTTCTGGTATTCAATCTGTTCTTCCATGCTATGAGTTGAAGGATCGCATTCGGGTGGAAGGACTTTGTATTTTCCAGGTTCGCCGAATCCCGGGTGGCGCCAGCAATAGTAGATGCCAGCCTTCAATCCCCTGCTCCTGAATGATTTTATGAACTGGCCCACAAGGTCTTTCTTGTACGGACAATCGGGATGCATCACATCATAAGTGGTGTATTTACTGTCCCACAGACAAAAGCCTGATACATGTTTAACTGTCAGAACACCATATTTCATTCCGGCAGCTACAGCAGCATCGGCCCAGGCATCGGTATCAATGGTTTCAACACCTGGATTGAAGTCGGCAGGACTGTGGTAACCGGTAACCCATTGCACATTTTTGTATGTTTCCATGTTATAATGAATGAACATTCCAAATTTCAGTTCCAGAAAATCAGATTTTATTTTCTCTGTCTTCTTCCGCTTACCGGAGTCTTTTTTCTGACCTGTAACAGTCTGAAAAGGTGCAAACATGGAAAATACAAGAACAAGGATTATCAGGGTTTTTGATCTCATATCAAATCAGGGCTGAGAGATGTCTGAAGCTTTTGACAGCCTGGTCGATTGTCCCGCATTCAACACTGAAGACTATCTCCCTTCCGGTTGAACGTACTATATCGATCACACGTTTCCAATCGACGACACCTTCCCCGCAAGCGCATCCAACCGGGGTGCCAGTAACCTTTCCGCGTTCCCTTGCGCTCTGTGATATGCTTATGTCCTTTGCATGAAGATGAACAAGACGGTCCTTCACCCTTTCAAGCCACTCATAAACATCCGAACCTCCGGCAAGATAACTGTTACCGGTATCATAGTTGATGCCGATGGCCGGTGATTTCACAAGGTTGTAAATAGTGTCGAGACCGTCCGGATCCTTACTGTATTGCTGGTGAGGCTCTATGCCAATCTTTATTCCGCGCCGTTCTGCTACCATAGAAGCTTCTGTAAGGGTGTATTTCATAAGCTGGTAATCCATCTCCTTTGTTGTCCAGAACGGCTTCGGTCCCTCATCAGTGTTGACCACCGGTGCACCTGCTTCAGCAGCCCACCTCACAGCCATTTTGAGATATTCGACTCCTATCTCGGGCTTGCACAAAGGTGTATGCGCCGACAATCCGGAAAGCTTCACATTGTGCTTGCTGCACAGTTCTTTTATCCACAGCGGATCATCGTACATCGATACCGAGTGAAAATATCCGGCTTCGCTCAGAAGCTCCCTTCCGAGATGAACCATCGGCTCAATGTATTCATATCCTATTTCTGCTGCTTTTCTTACGCCATCGGCAAAGCACATGTCGTGATGCCTTACAAATTCCATGTTTATGCCAAGTTTTATGCTTCCTTTTGGTGGAAAAGCCGTAATTTTACTGACAGTCCTTTGAAAATCAGCAGTTTCTTCATTAATATGCCTTCGTGTCATTTAAGTTAAAATAAGTTGGTTATAAGATAAGGTGAAAATAAAGAACTTTTTACTAAATTTAGTATATTTATTGGTTAGTTTTGATATTTTAATTATAAACAATTATAACATATACTCATGAAATATTTCCAAAATGTATTTATTAATCAGATTATTATGTTAATGCTGTTTGCAGTAAGCGTTAATTCCCATGCTCAGCAATCACCGATAATATTCGGCAAAACCGTGATCCTGAAGGACGTTACACCGGTTGCATCAGGTAAAAGTGTCTCTCTTAAATGGATAAATGTCAACACTGCCGAAGACACATGGTCAAAGCGAAAGAACATACTAGTTTGTACGGGCAAACCTATCGGTGTAATGAGATCAGAGAAGCAATATGAGAATTTCATTCTTCATATCGAATGGATGCATACAGAACCGGGCGGCAACTCGGGTGTCTTTGTCTGGTCCGATGCAAATCCTGCCGAAAAATCACGTCTGCCCAACGGGGTGGAAGTTCAGATGCTTGAACTCGACTGGGTAAAAATCAATACAAAGGATGGTGTCGAGCCACCGATAGCATACGTCCATGGTGAACTCTTCGGTGTCGGAGGCGTAAAAACAATCCCTGACAATCCGAGGGGAACCAGAAGCAAATCAATTGAAAACAGATGCAGGGGAAAAGGAGAATGGAACTATTACGATGTGATCTGTGTCGACGGTGTAATAAAACTCTCGGTTAACGGTAAATTCGTTAACGGTATCAGCCAGTCAACCCAGAAAAAAGGATATATCTGTCTTGAATCGGAGGGTGCCGAGATCCATTTCCGTAATATTAAAATAACCGAACTTCCGGTGGGTGTGACGTCAAATGAACAAAGCGCTCCGGTCATCTCCGGAAACATAAATATGAAATAACACANNAGTCTTCCTGCCATAATATTTATATTAATCCTGCTATCCGTTAACTGAAAACAGCAAACGGTTGAATCAGTGTTTTCCGGTATTCTTATATGTCATACTTTCGATGTGAAGATTGAGGATCAAGCTTCAGAAAAGAAAAGAAAAAAAAATTGACAGACAGTAAAAGAAATTATTAACAACCAATTTAAATGATTTAGCCATGAAAAGAATGATTTTATCCGCAGTGCTTGTTTTAGCAATCAGTGCCGTTTCATTTGCACAGAAGGTTATAGCTGAAGGAAAAACCTACTCAGCTCTGGGAGACTACACGGTATCAAAAACAGACAATCCGATCGGGATGTTGGGCAATGAATGTAAAGCCTATGTCATCAGGTATGAAAATACACCTATGGAAGTGACCGTGGTTGTTTGTAAGGACAAGAAGTGTAAGAAGTTTGTTGTATTGTCGGACAAGCTTTCCGTTCAGTATGTATGTAATTCCCATTATTTCGGAGTTGAAAGACTTGACAAGTCGTTCGAAAAGGAAGGATACAAGACAGAAGATGCAGGACTGAACAGGGTTGAATATTTTCATCAGAAGGTTCTCGGCCCCGGACAGATTGCAGAAATGGATGCAACCACGACAATAGCAGCTTTCTTCCCTTTCCTTCTCAACACAGATGAAAGCATGATTGCTGAAAAGTAAGAATCTCCATCAGGCTGTTTCAGCCAAAGTTTTAGGTTTTGAATTAAAGGGGCCGTTCCAGGCCCCTTTTCATTTTACATAGCGACTATTTCCATTAACCTGACTGAAAATGTCACAGATCATCCTCTGAAACGCGACATATGTGTCAGGAACAGATCCTTGCGGGTTCTGGAGACAGGTATCTGGGTACCATCCTGCATCTCAATATAGCCCCCCTCCTTCCGGACATATTTTCTAACATATTTAAGATTGATAAGGAAAGAATTATGCGGACGGAAAAAGCTACGTTCATCGAGAATATCCTGGAATTCCTTAAGATTTTTCGATACAAGTATTTTCCGGTTGGCTGTAAGATAGAACCATGTATAGCTTCTGTCAGCCTCAATACGGATTATCTCTTTTGGATTAAGGTATTCCATTCCATCTGCAGTAGGAATTGCCAGTCGTGAAGGGGATCCTGATCTGAGATTCTCCATAAGGGTTTTGAAGTTCTCATTATTCTGAGACCTGCTTTCTGATCGTTTTCCCACAACTTTCTTAACCGATTCGATGAATTCCTTAATATTAATGGGTTTCAGGATATAATCAAC